>PLYJ01000070.1 GCA_003151745.1 Bacteroidota bacterium | reverse complement strand
TCTAAATTTTGGGGAGCATTACAGTCAGTATCGGTGTTATCCGCTCAAGAGGCAATTAAATTTAAGTTACAACAAAAACCCTGTTCCTTTATTGGAGCAGGGTTTGTTGTTTTATAACCTTCAAAAAATTAAAGGTTTCCCCTCAACGCCTGCTCCCGCTCAATGGCTTCAAACAACGCTTTGAAGTTGCCTTTGCCAAATGATTTCGCTCCCTTGCGCTGTATGATTTCGAAAAACACAGTGGGGCGGTCTTCAACGGGCTTTGAAAATATCTGCAATAAATACCCTTCATCGTCGCGGTCAACGAGGATGCCGAGTTTTTCAAGAGAAGTGAGGTCTTCATCAATTTTTCCTACACGCGCTGTGAGATCGCGGTAATAGATGGAAGGCACTTTTAAAAATTCAACGCCGCGGCTTTGCAGTTCAGTAACGGTTTTAATTACATCCTGTGTGAGGATGGCAATATGCTGCACGCCTGCACCGTGATAGAATTCAAGGTATTCATCAATCTGTGATTTCTTCTTGCCTTCAGCAGGTTCGTTAATCGGGAATTTAACATATCCGTTTCCATTGCTGACGACCTTACTCATCAAAGCGGAATATTCCGTGCTGATGTCTTTATCATCAAAGGTGATGATCATCTTAAAGCCCATTACATCTTCATAGAATTTCACCCAGTCATTCATCTTTCCAAGTTCCACATTGCCCACACAATGATCAATCACTTCAAAGCCAACAGGAGTGGTTTTGAAAAGTGATTTAGCCGGTTTGAAGCCCGGCATAAAAGCGCCGGAATAACTCTTGCGCTCTATAAACTTGTGAATCGTATCTCCGTATGTATGAATAGCCGAAATCTTTATTTCACCATGTTCATCCTTGATGGTGTGCGGCTGTGTATGTTCCTTAGCACCGCGTGACATGGTTTCGTAAAAAGACTTTTCAGCATCATCCACTGCAAGCGCAAGCACTTTTACACCATCGCCGTGCTTTGCAACATGAGCAGTTATTTCATGGTCAGGATGAAGAGCAGTGGTAAACACAAAGCGCACCTTGCGTTGCTTTAATACATACGATGAATATTCACGGATGCCTGTTTCTGGTCCTGCATAAGCTATCAGTTCAAAACCGAAAGCATGTTGGTAGTAATAGGCCGCCTGCTTTGCATTGCCTACCCAAAACTCTATATGGTCTGTTCCAAGTAACGGAAGAAAATCTTCTTGTGACATAAAATTAAGTTTAAAGTTTGAGGTTTAAAGTTTAAGGTTGAGTTCAAACTTAATCTTTAAACATATTATTAAGATAATGCAAATTTACAAAATTCTTATAAAGTAGATATGCTGAAGATTATTGTTCTGTGCCTGGGGGTGAGGCTTATCTCTTCGCCGGTTTATACCCCCGTTGCTTCGCCATTTCCTCCAGCCTTGCCTGGAAGCCGGACTTTTTAACAGGTTTCTTTTTATTCTCCTGCAGCTTACGATGAATTTCGTCCTCATTAATCATGCGCTTGAAAAGAAACTGCTGAAGGAAACCAAACATATTACTCAGGAAATAATAATAGCTGAGGCCTGCGGAATAACGGTTAAACACACCAAGGAAAATGACAGGCATCAGGTACATCATCCATTTCATCTGCGGATTGGCTGCACTGGTCATCTGCATGTTCATGCGTGTATATAACAAAGTAGATAGCGTCATCAGCAAAGTAAATAAGCTGATATGATCACCATAACCGGGGATGCTGAAATGATTCGGGAAGTCATAGATAGAATCGAACGTGGAAAGATCTTTCGCCCACAGAAAGCTTTGCTGCCTCAACTCAATAGAAGACGGAAAGAAACGGAACATGGCGATAAGAATCGGCATCTGTAACAAACCCGGAATGCATCCTCCAAGCGGGTTCACGCCTGCCTTGCGATAAAACTCCATAGTAGCCTGCTGCTTTTTTACAGGATCATCAGGATAACGATCATTGATTTCTTTGATCTCAGGCTGCAACACTTTCATCTTCGCCTGTGAAATAAACGAACGATAGGTGAGGGGCAGAATCACAATTCTTACGACAATAGTGAGAATGAGAATAATGATTCCGAAATTCAGGTTGAAGCTGTTCAGCCAATTGAAAACAGGAATAACAAGAAAGCGATTCACCCATCCGAATATTCCCCAACCAAGCGGAATTTGTTTTTCTAACCCAAGATCATAGTGTTTTAATGTAGTGTAATGATTAGGCCCTAAATAAAACTTCATCCCTATGCTCTCACTTGCTTTATGTTCATAAGGAACATCCATGCTTGCAGTCAGCCTCTTTACAATTTTCTCTGAAGTTTTATCCGTAGAAGTTTCAACTACGGGTGTTTCAAAAGCATTGTCAGCAATAAGCACACAAGTAAAGTACTGCTGCTTAAAAGCCACCCATTTTATCTTTGTCTTTAATGACTCCTGTTTATCAGATGTTTCACTTAAAAAGTCCACATCTTCTTCAGGAAAGCGATAGTAAATGGTAGTTGCAATGCGCTCATTTTGAATATTTGTTTCCTGTGGTGTAATGTTTTGCTTCCAGTCGAGCGAGAGGTAATTTGCATTCTGCGCAATCACATCATTTAACCCCACAATGTTCACTTTGTAGTTAAGCGAATAAGGCTCTTCGCCAAGTGAATAAACATATTCAAAATATTTTCCGGCAGCTACATTGAGCTGCATCGCTATTGTATTTCCGGCTTGTTTGGAGGTGAAGTAAAGATCGTTCGTATTGATGACCCTGTTTTGCGCAGAGATGCTGAAACCAAATGAAGAAGCCGTATCGCTCATCAGCAGGACAGGGCTGCCACCGGAGGTCTTATATTTCTTCAACTGCACAGAGCGAACCTTACCACCTTTATTTGTAAAGGAGATTTTAAATAAGTCGTTTTCTAATGTATTTATTTGTTCCGTGCCTGCTCCTGAAGAAGCAAAGACTCCAAGCTGCTGCTTCATTAATTCAGCTTTTGCTGAATCATTGAGGTTGTCAGAGTCACCTGGTGTGGAAATAGTTTTGCTTGATGCAAGCAATGCAAGAGAATCAGCCTGACGAATTTCGCGCGCATTAGCAGTTGCAACGGAATCGCGCTGATGCTTCATCACAGCAATCTGTTCGGCAGAAGGCTGTGTATATATCTGGTAGCCGATAAACAGCAAACCAATCAACACTAATCCAATGATGGAATTACGATCCATGTATAAAAAATTGAGGGCGCGAAGATAGAAATTATCTTAAGAAGGGAGTTTGATAATAGCTCAGGAATAAAATAAAAAAGCCGGGCATCGCTGACCGGCTCTTAATTATAAATCCCTCTTTTATAAATTTATTAATCGTCGCTGTTTAATTGTTTGAGGGCAGTAGGAGCAATTGATCTGAGCTTATCAATTCCTTTGTCCAAAAAGTGTGACAGGTAAAAAAGTGCAAAACAAATTAATGTTATGGCTATAAGTTGAAGCGCCTTATGTTTGAAATAATTTCCAAAACTCTCAAAAGTTCCTTGTTCAAAGCCATTCAGGCGAAGTGGAATTTCTTCATTAAATAGTTTCATAAAAGGGATTTTAATTAATTATTAAACTTTAAATTCAATACGTGCGTCATATCTAATTGTGAATAAGCAACTTTACATGAAGCAAGATTATAAGCAACGCAGAATAAATTAAAAATTGTATTATCAGTGTAGTAATCTTGATAAATCCCGACTTCCTGCTGTTAACACTTTTAATCATAATGCTTTACTATCTAAGAAGATACAGATTTTTAACCTTATTTGTATAATGTTGAAAAAACCTGCTTATTTAGCTGATGTTTAGAACCTGAACAAACAGCATAATACATAATCCTGTGGATTAAGATGTTGCTATACACCAAAAGGCGTTGCAAATGCAAGATTTTTATTGTTATTGCTTAAAATAGAATTGTATGAAAGCAAGACCAAGATGTTGAAAATTTATACCTATTGTGCCTGATTATACCCTGAATTCTATCCTAAATTCGCCCTACTTTTTGTAACTTGCACCCGTTTTTTAACTATAGTAGTTAGTTGTTAGTGGTTAGTAGGGAAAATGTCGCTGCAACTACTAACTACTCTCTGCTAACAACTTTATAAATATGGCTTTTGATATTGATATGATAAAGGCAGTCTATGCCCGAACCGCTGAACGCATTGCTGCTACTAAGAAAGCAGTAGGGCGCCCTCTCACTCTTACAGAAAAGATTCTCTACTCCCATCTCACAGAAGGGAATGTAAAACACACCTTCGAACGGGGAAAATCTTACGTTGATTTTAACCCTGACCGTGTGGCTATGCAGGATGCAACGGCACAGATGGCATTGCTTCAGTTTATGCAAGCAGGACGACCACAAGTGGCTGTGCCCAGCACTGTGCATTGCGATCACTTGATACAGGCGAAAGACGGCGCTGCGAAAGACCTTGCCACTGCTGAAGATAAAAATAAAGAGGTTTATGATTTTCTCGCATCTGTATCCAACAAATATGGCATTGGTTTCTGGAAGCCGGGAGCAGGCATCATCCACCAGGTAGTGTTGGAGAACTATGCATTTCCCGGAGGGTTGATGATAGGAACAGATTCGCACACCGTGAATGCCGGAGGGCTTGGCATGATTGCTATCGGTGTCGGCGGAGCAGATGCCTGCGATGTGATGGCGGGACTTCCATGGGAGTTGAAGTTTCCAAAGCTGATAGGAGTGAAGCTTACAGGAAAGCTAAGCGGATGGACTTCTTCAAAAGATATTATATTGAAGGTAGCTGGAGTGCTTACGGTGAAAGGCGGCACCGATAAAATACTTGAATACTTCGGCCCCGGCGCTGAATCGCTTTCATGCACAGGCAAGGGAACCATTTGCAACATGGGCGCGGAAATTGGCGCAACAACTTCCATCTTTTGTTACGATAAGAAGATGGCCGACTACCTGAAAGGAACGGGCAGGGCAGACGTTGCAGCAGAAGCGGATAAAGTTGCAGATCATCTTCGCGGTGATAAAGAAGTGTATGAATCTCCCGAAAAATATTTTGATGAAGTAATAGAAATTAATCTCAGCGAGCTGGAGCCTCATATCAACGGGCCTTTCACTCCTGACCTGGCATGGCCTATCTCTAAGTTTGCAGCAGCCGTTAAAGAAAACGGATGGCCTCGTTATTTTGAAGTTGGCTTGATTGGTTCCTGCACCAATTCATCATACGAAGACCTTACGCGCTCTGCATCCGTTGCAAAGCTTGCAATTAAAAATAAATTAAAAGCAAAGACTGAATTCACCATTACTCCCGGATCGGAGCTTGTGAGATATACAACTGAACGTGACGGACTCTTGCAGGATTTCGAAAACATCGGCGGAGTAGTTCTCGCCAATGCCTGCGGCCCATGCATCGGGCAGTGGGCAAGGCATCGCAAAAGCCATGAGCCAATGAATTCCATCATCACATCATACAACAGGAACTTTGCAAAACGAAATGACGGCGATCCCAACACACATGCTTTTGTTGCCTCTCCTGAGATTGTAACAGCCATGGTGTTATCCGGCGATTTATGTTTCAATCCGTTAACTGACTCTCTTGTTAATGAAGAAGGAAAACATGTAAAGCTCGAAGAACCACAGGGCATTGAAATGCCGCCACAGGGCTTTGCCGTGAAGGATGCCGGTTACGAGGCGCCCCGCTTTGACAGCGGGGTAATTGTTTCTCCGGCTTCGGAGCGTTTGCAACTGCTCGATCCATTCCCTGCATGGGAGGGAGCTGACTTAAAGGGATTGAAGCTGCTTATTAAAGCAAAAGGAAAATGCACCACCGATCACATCAGCATGGCAGGGCCGTGGCTAAAATATCGCGGCCATCTCGACAACATCAGCAACAACATGCTCATCGGCGCCATCAATGCATTCAATGATAAATCGGATGCAGTGAAAAACGAGCTTACGGGGCATTATGATTCTGTACCCAAAGTGCAGCGTGCATATAAAGCAGCGCATATAGGCAGCATTGTAGTGGGTGATGAAAATTACGGCGAAGGTTCTTCACGCGAACATGCAGCCATGGAGCCGCGCTTCCTGGGCGTGAGAGCCATCCTCGTTAAATCATTTGCACGCATTCATGAAACTAACTTAAAGAAGCAAGGTATGCTGGCGCTCACTTTTGCAAACAAAGACGATTACAATAAAATAAAAGAAGACGACACTTTCGATATTCTCGGCCTCACCGATTTCAAGCCCGGCATGCCGCTCACGTTAGTTATCCATCACAACGATTCCGCATCAAGCGGGACAAGTTCTGACCATGAAATTATTTCCGTGAACCATACATATAATGCACAGCAGATAGAATGGTTCAAAGCCGGCGGCGCTTTAAATATTATCCGTTCGCACGTAAGTGCTTAACTGATATATATATTGATGCAGCTTTAAAAGCTTATTATTTCGTATAAAAGACAAAAAAAGACAGCCCCGGGTAACCAGAGCTGTCTTTTAAACTTCAGGCTTGTCAGTAAGCTGCCACATTGGTAGCAGGGTCGCTGAACGCACCCACCTTGTTGCCCGAACCAACGGCTTCCACTTTGAACCAGTAGCGCGTGCCGGCAGTCAAACCACCAATGGTGGCTTTTGATTTAGACGGTGTTGCAACCAACACATACTGACTGTCCGTTTGACCATCCACCTTCATATATACAAGATAGATGAGCTTTCCGGCAACGGTCAACCAATTGAGGTTGATCTGTCCCGTCAGGACTCCTATCATTGCTTCAAGGCCTGTCACCTGCGCAGGAATTCCGGAAGGCGTCTTCTGCCTTTTGGTTTCCATGCCTGCGCTAAGGATGATAGTGTCTGAACCCTGCGCAATGCCATCCACGTACTTACCCATTGCTGTCACAATCACATCGAAGGTAACTTCCATCTCATGCATGGTTGCAGTTGCCAACACACCACCACCGGTGGCTGCATCATAAGCATTACTTAGATTAAGAGTTGCCGTTTGAAGAGCCAAAAGTGTATACGGCACGGGTGTCGGGAACAGTAAATTGCCTGACATATTAGAAAAAATATGACCCCCAAACGCAATCTTCTGCGGCACCGTCTTCCGGTTCAATCCAAGCTTAACCAGAAACTTTCCCATTTTAAATACCTCCTTCAGGGAATTGAGGATCGCAGATATATTCCGTTTCCGTATATAAAAATGCAATACGGTATTCATCCTGATCCATTTAAAACATAGTACACAAAGCGGACATCCCTTTCCTGATAAGGGCTACAACAACTTCTTACAGGAAGCGTTCTGATATATAATGACTGAAAAGCTCCGTTTTACTGCCTGCTAATGAAAATATATTTTTGAAACCCCTTAAATGTATTGAAAATGAGGTTTGGCGGGGTATTGCAGTGGCGTTTGTTATCACTACCTGACGGTTTTATATTTATAACTGTCAGGTTTGGAAACCTGACAGCACAAAAATCATTGGATTAGCTTTAAATTCTGTGAATTAATATTTCTCGATCGACTATTAGCAGTTGCAATAATTGCCTTAAACGCTTCGCTATCTTTAACTTCCTGTAAGGTTTTTGGTTTGGCAGGGTTAACAATGTGTTTCGATAAATGAAGTTGAAACCACTTACAATCACGCCACTTTCCGAGTTTGTACCCGACTTTACTGAAGCCACCAACTTCACTAAATCCTAATGCCTTGTGTAATGCCTCGCTTTTTTCATTTGGCAATATAACTCCTGCGTAAACATTAAAGTAACCCTGAAGCTGCAAAACATTAAACAATGCGTCGTATAATACTCGCCCTAACCCTTTCCCATGAAAATTGCCTGCAAAATAAATTGTTGATTCGGTTGACCATTTAAGACCTTCCCTGTTACCCCGTTTACTAGCATAAGCATAACCAACTATTTTATTATTGTACAAGCAAATTAACCAAGGATAGTCAACAGTGTTTGTTTTAATTCTGTGCAAAAATTCTTCAGTTGTCGGAACATCATACTCTAAAGTAATTGCAGTATTGATGACATAAGGTTTGAAAACTTCTAAAACTTCATTGGTGTCGCTTTCTGTTATTTGTCGGATTGTAAATTTATTACTCATTGAATCAGTTAAGTTTTTGATGCAGATTTATTTTAATGTTTTTTCAAAGTGGAAGCCTTTTAATTCGTATCCACTGTTCATCCAGAACTTAATGCCTTTAGAATTTGTCGGATAACAATTTAGTTCGCTTGCAACGCAACCGATTTCTTTTGCATAATTGTGAATCCAATCCATCAGCTTCTCTCCAACATGCTTGCCTCTTTGATCGGGGTGTATGATCACATTATCCGGTTCAATATGCTTTCCGGCATAGAACTTGCATAAAATCCAGAGCCCTGAAATACCAATAAGCTTTCCGTTATCATAAACTCCAACGCAGTGATAGCTGATTTCTTTCATATAGTTAAGGCGCTCTATCAAAATTTCTTTATCAGTATTAGGATTTAACATTTGAATAAAGGGAATGATGCTATCAAGTTCCTCTTTTGGAATAAACTTTATTTCAATCATAATGTTTTTTCTCTTACAAATTCAGGAAGAGGTATGCCCTTGCGAAGCTCTGTATCAATATGCACGGCAGTCATTTCCATTTCAGATACCAGTTTCTTGCTTTCAAGGTTAAACATGGTGTGTTTAACGCGGATTGTTTTGGCTTTCATTTCAATAATTTCTGACTCGATGTAAATATTATCTCCAGCAAGGACTTCTTTGTAATACTTTATATGTTGCTCCAGGGCAGCCATTCCTTTTTTATTTTCTCTTAAATAAGCTGCTGTTATGCCAAGGGATGAAGATAAATTCCACCATGCTTCATCAAATTTTGCAACATAAAACTGAACATTCATGTGCATCATGTGGTCGCAATTCCACGGATAAACTGTTCCTTGGTATGTTTTAAATACTTTCATGTCAATTTTGAATTTATATCTTTAATTTATCAATCAAGTTCCTCTTTTGGAATAAATTTTATTTCAATCATAAGGTTATTGTGCGGCTAACTCTGCTAGTTTATTTTTCATTGTGAATAGATAAGTTTTGCTTAATAAAATCATTGGTAATTGATATTTCAACTAAATCATAGTGTATTACACGCTCATCAAAATGAGCTAATACTTCTCCAATTTCTTTAGGAATAACAGCTTTCGCATAATCTTCACCGGCAAAAGCGATCACCGCAGCAACATTATCAAAATAGATTATAGTGATAAATTCAACTTCATTTGGATAATTTTTCCGTAGAAGTTGTGCCCCTTTAAAGCCTGTTATTCTTTCAAGACCAGACAGAACATCTCGCCGGAAAAGATTTTCATATTGAAAAGCTTTTTCTATTGAAGTATAACCATGCCAAGTTCTTGCTATCATATTGTGAGTTTTAAATTAAAGACTTAGCTTAATACAACATTTCAATAAAGAGAAGGATGCTGCCAAGCTCCTCATTTGGAATAAATTTTATTTCAATCATACAGTTTCTTTGAGTCAGTTTATGGTTATGGTGTCACCAAAGCTGGGCTCATAACATTTGGGATTAAAAGTGAATCCTGTCAGCCCTATGTGCTTTGTCTTTCACGACTGTTTGCAAAAATTCTGTTATTAATAGATGTGGAATTTCTTTGGTTGAATTGGCTTGCGGTACAAAAAGTGTTGCAATAAAAAAAGGATGATTTTCCAATTCTAAAATTCTCACTTCTTTTAACTTATCCGTCCCAACAATTTTAAACCCCTTAGCATCAAGTTGATTTTGATACTCGGGATTAAGTCCAAAATTGCAGTAATACTTTTCGTTAATTCTTTCTGTTCCGAAAATGCTAAATGCCTTTGAGGATTTGTCCTTTAGTTCGATTTCAAGTGTTTGCCCAACCAATGAACAACTTAATTTATTTACAACCAATTTTGAAGCATAAGGGGCGGATTCAGCGTGTTCGGCATCTGTAATTCCTAAGACGTTTCTTGCAAACTCAATAGCCATATGTTGAAAACCTCCACAAGTGCCAAGTGTTGGAATATTATTTTCTCTTGCGTACTCAATAATCTTCAAAACACCTGTCATACTTTTATACGGACTTCCCGGTGCTATTAAAAAGCCATTGTACGTCGAAGTAATTTTTGCAAAATCTGTCTCAATTATGTCTGTAGAAATCCACTCATATTGAAGTGAAATTTTAAACTTTTCGATTGAATGACTTATGCTTTCATTTGTTGCCCTGTGCATACTATAGCTGTCATTGTAATCGCCAATAATTGCTAACTTAGTTATCATAATGATTGTGGAATATTTATTTTGAATAATGACTGATGAATTAAACCTCAATTTCGCCTGACATGTATGTAATTGCCTTGCCGCTTATTTCAACTCTGGCTCCTTTTAGCTCACATACCAAATTGCCACCCCGTTTTGAAAGTTGCTTTGCAGTAAGTTTTGCCTTGCCCAATTTCACTGCCCAATAAGGGGTTAAGATGGTATGCGCCGAACCAGTTACAGGGTCTTCATTGATGCCCAAATTTGGATAGAAGCATCTTGATACAAAATCGACTTCTTTTCCCTTTGCTGTAAAGATTACACCCTGAGGATGTGCCAGGGCGATGAAATTAATTTTTGGATTTAATGTTTCGATTTCTGCTTGTGAATTCAATACTACCATTAAGTCCTTGCCATTGTAAACTTCAACAGGGAGTACGTTAATTGATTCCACAATCGCTCCCGGTGTTTCAATTTCAACAGGTGCATTAGCGGGGAAATCCAAGGTGAACATTTCTCCATTCTTCTTAACGGATAGCAATCCGCTACGAGAATGAAAGTTGATCTGAGGCTTTTGATAATCCTTATGATGATACATAACGTGAGCAGTAGCCAGTGTTGCATGGCCGCATAAATTCACTTCTATCATTGGGGTAAACCATCGAATGTGAAAATCATTTCCCTTTGGAACATAAAATACTGTCTCCGGTAAATTATTTTCCATCGCTATAGTCTGCATCAGGTTGTCAGGGAGCCATTTCTCTAAAGGGATAACAGCGGCAGGATTGCCGCCATAAAGCTTATCTGTAAAGGCATCAATCTGAAAGATCTTTAATTTCATTTTTTAAAATAATGGTAGTTCCCTTTGTAATTCATTTGCAGGTTAGGGAGTGAATCCCCTATAATCATCATTCATCATTGCCAGGATTAGCGGGAAAAACGAAATGAGCGAGGCGACAAGCAGAATACGACCGAAAAGATTGAGATATTTTTGTATGTATAATTTTGGCTGTTTCATGTATCTGAATCAATTAAAGCTAGCTAAATATCTTTCGCTGATAACATTCAAATGATGAACCTGATGGGCAATAATGCAATAGAGTAATGCTTTAACTGAGACGGGGTTATTGTTTGAAACGCCTGTTTGCTTAAACATATCTTCATTCATATTAAGAAACAAGGAAATGCTTGCATTGCGAATAGTGAGCATTTCTTCTGCAATTCCTTTCAATGGCCTTGAATGATAATTTGATTGAAATGCATATTCATTTTCATCAAAACCAGGAAGAGGGGTCTTATCACCACGGGCAATTCTTAAAGCCCTGTAACTTAGGATACGTTCCGTATCTGATACATGCCCTGCCACTTCTCGTAATGACCACTTGCCGGTAGCATATCTGTATTTTTCCTTTTCAGCCGGAACAGAAAAAAGAAATTTTTGCGTCGTATTAGATTGCTCCATCAAATCCTTCAACAGATCATGCCCTTGATACTCTTTCAAATAGGATTGATAGTAAGCAGGAAATGATGTTGAAAGTTCAGAGCCATCAGGTGCAGAGATAAGCACATTCATAAATTTTTGTTACGCTTTGGTACATTTTGCAAAGGTGAAGTGTACAAGTAAGCTGGTCAACGGCATAAACATGCTATTCCTACGGCTGATTCCTGCTCTTGGTATAGTGAATAATGTTAGGGCGGCAAAATTAATATGCGGCATCAAGAATAATCAATAGAATGTTAGTCATTAGTTGATAAGCTGAAGGTATCAATTAAATGTGCAGATTGAAGCGGAGCACTCAAATCTAACTCGCAGGAGAAATGCAATAAGCCTATTTATGGGCTTATTGTCTTTTTATTCCTTTACAAATCTCTTAGTATCAATCTCACTCTCCGTTTTCATTTGAAGAAAATACATGCCTGCGGGAAGCTTGCTGATGTCAAGAGCCTCACCCCCGGCCCCTCTCCAAAGGAGATGGGGGAAGGAGAGCACCTCCTGACCAAGTACATCAATAATTGTTATCTCGATTTTTTTATTGACCCCGTTGGATGTCCATCCTACGGGGTTGACTGCGGACTGCAAACTGATGACTATAGACTGATTCGCGGGATTGGGAGAAAGAGAAAATAAATTACTAACATCATAATTTTGAATGCCAAGAACGATATTAATACCTACTGAAATCTGGCAGCCGAACTCATTGTGTACAGCCACATTATAATTGCCTCCGTGAGTAACAATGAGCAAAGTATCTGTAGCGCCAGGAATAAGCGTTGTATTATCATACCACTGATAAGAAGTGTTTGTAGGATCAGTGCTGAAATAGAGGGTATCATAATGCTGTTTTATTACAGGTGTTGGCGGAGCAGGAAGCACTTTTATAAAATTGATAAACGTAAGCGTGTCAGTGCCACCACCACCTGAAACAATGAGCTTAGCATTAAAAGTGCCTGCCGTATCATAACAAATACCCTGTGGATTTTTAATTGTGCTTGAAGAAGGAGTGCCTCCGGGGAACTTCCATTGCCATGAAGTGGCATTAGTACTGAGATCAGTGTAATTAATACAGTTAGTGGCGCAGAATGTTGTGTCACTTGATTGAAAATTGGCAATAGGAATAGTTGTACATGAAGTAAATTTAATGAGGTCAGCGTCCATTCCCCCACCAAAAGTATTTTGAAATCCGCCTGAAGCTATTCCAGTGGAGAAAGAGGTAGATGACCCCATATATACATTTCCTGCAGTGTCCAAAGTAAGACTTGTTATGGGCATGTAGCTTTTCTCGCTTTTTAATTCATAATAAGTAGCACATTGACGATTACCATAAGCATCAAACTTCACAAGAAATAATCCGAAACCACTAACTGAATCAGGACCTGCAAAACTATTTTGAAACCCTCCGGAAGCGATGCCAGAAGTGCTGTTAGTAAGCCCTGCCAACCAGACATTACCAGCAACATCAGAAGCCACGCCATTACCATAATCTGCACCCGGGCCACCGTAATAGGTAGCCCAAATGCGGTTGCCGAACCCATTAAATTTTACAAGAAACGCATCATTTGAACCTCCTCCAAAAGTATTCTGAAATCCAGCCAAGGCAATGCCAGAGCTACTAGTAGTATTTCCTGTTAGAAAAACATTGCCTGAAGCATCTGTGCCTACGCCATTTGGGGCCTCAATATTAGTCGTCTTTCCATAATATGTTGCCCAAAGGCGATCCCCATTAGAATCAAATTTTACAAGAAATGCATCCCCGCCGTTTATATCCAAGGTATCCTGAAAACCACCCGATGCAATACTATCTGAACTATGTGTAGTTCCGGCCAAATAAACATTACCTGTAGCATCGCTGGCTACACTAAAACCTAGATCCTCATCAGCCCCTCCATAGTAAGTAGCCCAAAGGCGGTTACCATTGGTATTAAACTTTACAAGAAATGCATCACTAATCCCTCCTCCGAAGGAATTATGAAACCCTCCAGAGGCGATGCCCAGAGTATCCGAAGTTGTGCCAGCCAGATATACATTACCTGAGGCATCCGTCGCAATGGCGTTACCATAAGTATTAGTAGTCCCTCCATAATATGTAGCCCACATGCGGTTACCATTAGCATCAAATTTTACAAGAAATGCATTCTGACTTCCGGCTAACGTATCCTGAAAACCTCCTGAAGCGATTCTTGTGTAACAGCTGGTGGTGCCCGCTAGATACACATTACCTGAAGCATCTGTAGCTACGCCTGTGCCGTTATTAGTATTTGTATCTCCTCCATAGTAAGTAGCCCAAAGGCGATTTCCAGCGGCATCAAATTTTACTAAGAACGCATCGGTCTTTCCATATAATGTATCTTGGAAACCTCCCAAGGCAATGCCAGAGAGGCTCGCAGTAGTTCCTGCCAAATATACATTACCAAAAGCATCCCTGGTTACACTATAACCTTCATCCGCTTCAGACCCTCCATAGTAAGTAGCCCAAACGCGGGAGTTTTGCGCTGATGCAAATTGCGGGATGAATACTGATTTTAAAAATGTCGCTGCGAAAGCGAAAACAAGTAATTTAGTTTTCATAAGAATTGAATTTTTGATATTAGTTTTTAAAAAAATGTTTAATTTGTTATTAGACCTCACCCCCAACCCCGTTCCTTTTGGAGAGGGGAGCAAGGGATGCAGCTATTCGAGCAGTACTAATTGTTTATTAAAAGTTTTATTTGCACCTGACAACCTGATGATATATATGCCCTGAGAAAGCTGATCTGCTTTTGCATCAAAGAGAACCTGGTATTTGCCGGGAAGCTGATTGTTGTTTACCATAAGCTTTACCCGGTTTCCTACAGCGTCGAATATTTCAAGGCTAACATCCATTGCATTGACAAGCGTATAGCTGATCATCACCAGGTCTTTTGCAGGGTTGGGCTGCATTGTGAAGGATACAACTGATTCCAAAGCCTCATTGAATCCAACAGGAAGTATGTTCACTGTGTCTGCGGAAACAGTAGGACCACAATGGTTCCATGCATACAACCAAACTATATATGAACCAATGCCGGGAAATGTGTGAGTAGCCGATGAAGTGATTAATGTGTTATTAGCAGCGCCGTCACCCCACATCCATACACATGAATCGGCTGAAGCAGCATTTGCTAAGAATGTTACATCATTTCCAGCCACACTATATGTGAAACCAGCGGCTTCAAAGTTTCGCGGTGTCTGCAAGGAAAGTCTAACAGGCACTGCGACCCAATTATTCTTATGATCCTGAAACAGGAAATGATTATCGGGATCAGTGATGGAAACAATATAGTAATCACCATCGCATGTGCCCGCTGGAAGAATAATGCCCGGGGCGTTTTCAGATTCATCATACGTGTCAAGATTACCCGGATAAATTCCCTGGTTAATGCCGCAGCCACTAACAGTGCCAAAATTTGCGTTTGGAATATCTTTGTTTTGTAAAATGTTACCCGCACTGTCCACACAATATCCGTACTCAGAATCGCAATCACCAAGATTAATAAGGCAGTAACTTGTTTTAGTTTGTGAGCCGATGACGGGCCAGGTGGTGGCATCAGGATCGGGAGTTGATCTGCGCAGCGTATAGGAAGACCAGTTCTCAACGTGTGTGTGGCTATGATCGTGATCATAAAACACCTTACCTGCGGCACGATCATAGTAGGTCATGGTGTTACCGCTACGGTGATAAATGCGTTGATTTACTAAGCGCTTGACAGGAGTGCTATCGGGGCACAACGTATCAAGACATGAAACAGGAGTAGTACCACAAAAGCAGCTATCTATGCCATGAATTTCAAGAGGACCCCAACCGATGTTCGGGGTAGAGTTGCTAAAGACAAGGTGACCCGGCGTTTCTGCATGATTTAACTGGATGTCCCTGGCAGAGGCAGTCATTTCAGGAAGTAAATCACAGTTGGTAGAAACGCCATCAGGGCATTTACAACCGGCAGGATTTGAATAGGAACATCCAGTGAAGACAGGATCAGGCGGAGGATTGTTGCTGAAGGTTATGCTGAAGTAGTCAACAGAACCGGTATCACTGAATAGAAACAAATCCTTCACTACTAAATTCCAAACTCCGTTTGGATTTAATCCTGTGTTGAATGTGTTAAGTGATTGCTCCGGGTAATAAGAGCCGGTGAAAGGAGCAATGCCCTGATATATCCAACCATTCGCTGCATTTTCTTCAAAGCAGGTGCCGTAATAGCCACCTCCATCGCCGCCTTTCTGATCGGCGAGCATAATGAGGCTGCCGTTGGGAGCGCGTAGCATTACCCGCAAATCTGCAACTGAAGTACACCTGATGTCGAGGCATACTGTTACTAAACCAAAGGAAGAGCTTGTTGCATTCACTAATCCTGTAACATTGACAGGGATGCTGAGTGTATCTCCATTCACAGGGATGGTATATAGCGTATCGTTAGTAAAAGCGTAGGCAAATATTAAGGATGGCAGGAAAAGAAAAAAAGTAAAAAGACCTTTCATAAATATAAAGACAACATTATTTTTCATTTCGCTGCTTCAGCACGTTATTATAATGTATCGTCCTGAAAACGGTCAACCCTTTTTAGGACTATTCAAATTGAGAAGCCCTTTTTTAACACAAAAACAAGCTTTTTCACAGACTTATGTACGTTTGTCACTGAGTTATATAACTTTGTCACAAACGTATGTACGATTGTCGCTGAGTTACATAACATTGTCACAAACTTATGTACGATTGCCTCTGAGTTACATACGTTTGTCACAAACGTATCTACGATTCTCGCTAACTTACATACGATTGTCATAAAAGTATGTACGATTGCCTCTGAGTTATATAAGTTTGTCGCAAACGTATGTACGATTGCCACTAACTTACATAAGTTTGTCATAAACGTATGTACGTTTGTCCCTAACTTACATACGATTGTCACCATCGTAGTAATAATTGCTAAAAAGTTTAAAATACTCCTAAAAAAGCTTAAAACGGCGTTTTCAGGATTTGCCTCATCCTGCGGCGGGCTTTGAAGCAGTTGGAGGTGGCTGTGTTGAGGGGTATATGGAGCCGTAAGCCTATTTCACGAAAAGTGAGCTTTTTGAAGTAATGCAGTATGATCACGAGCCTGTAAAGGCGGCTCATTTGGTGCAGCGCCTTGCCAAAACGCAGGCGCAGCAATAGGTTGTTGTCGGAAGGCAGGTCTTCAGGATAGTCTTGCCCTTGCAATGATGTAATAAAGGAGAACATCATTTTATAATGTCTGAAATGGCTGAGGCATTTGCGGGCAATGCCGTAAAGCCAGTGTAGCAGCTTGTTTTCATTTTTGTACTTGCCGTTGCGCAGGGCAAGAAGTGCTGCCAGAAAGGTTTCCTGCGTGAGGTCATGGGCATCGGCTGTGTTTCGCAGCTCGGACAGCAGGAAATGAAATATGCGCGGCAAATACCTGAGCATGATGCAGTCGAAAGCTATGTTATCGCCACCTGTTGTGAGCAGCGCCAGTTTGCCGTCGTGAAGGTTCTTATATACAAGCAACCTTCCCGTATAAAGCGTTTTCATAAAACCCCCTGTTTTTATTGGCTTTTAGGGGTGTAGATGTGTCATAGCTCGCCTTGGTTGTGGGTTACAGCTATAACGGAGGCAGGAAGGGATTATTTGAAAACGGGAAGGAAAATTAGCGGGTGTGTCCATCTCGTGTCAGGTGTTCCGATTTTACACGCAACGGTAGCTGCGCAACCCGTCGGGTGGTGGTGACAAAATAATATTGATAAATTTGCCCGATGAGCTTCAAAAACATGCTTGCTCTTCTGAGCATTTTTATTCTTGCCGGATGCAGCGTGGGCATTAAAACTAAACCTTACTAAACTAAATCAAATAAGATGAAAACTATCAAAAAAACAAAGACCATGTTGATGACGGCAGGCATAGCGCTTGCATTAAATATAATTGCCATAAGCACATTTGCACAGGACGGTCCTGTGAAAGTGCATGAAGTGGGGCTTGTGTTCAGCAACCTGAATAGCTTTGGCTTGCGGTATAAATGCGGGAATGAAAATATGCTGCTTAGAATAACAGCATTGTCATTCAACGGAAATAATACTACTAACACGTACGACAATTATTCTTACAATGGCATCAGCAATGCCGTTCCCTCCACGCCGTCAAGCGCCATCGGCGGAGGGCTGAATATAGGCTTTGAAAAGAGAAAGAGGATTAATGATAAATCGTATTTCTATTATGGCATTGACTGGATCAATACCTATACTGAAAGTAAAAGTAACACCACCACTCCGGGTACCTTTACTTACGTGAGTAATAATATATATCAAACACTTATTTATGACAATAACAATACAAGCAATATCTGGTCTGTGAGCACAGGTCTTGGCATTGTGGCAGGTTATGGTTACAGAATAAATGATTCATTCAGCCTCGCTGTTGAGTTGATTCCTTCTGCCTCTTATAAATACACGCATACCGACGTAACAAGTGTAAGTAATAGTGTTCCCTTTTATGGAAATGGCGTTGGATATGCAGCTACTCCAAACATAACAAACCAAACCACCATCAACAGCGGCATAACGTATAGCTTAACGAATGCTGCTGCGAGCATTACTATTGCATATAGATTGAAAAGAAGTTAATTCTTTTTGAAGACCAGGTGTAACGTATTAAGATTTCTCAATTAGTTTGGCATTAAGATTTAGTGCCTGGATAATGTCTTGAAGCAAAATATAATTATCTTGCCGTGATACGAATTAATAAACACTAACCCTTAAAAACAAACTAACATGAAAAGAATTAAAAGATTCGGCGTTTACCAGACTTCAAAAGTCTTTGCAATTATTTACTTCATTGTCACTGCCATTTTTATGATACCGATAGGATTATTCATGACGATGATGGGAACAGGTTCATCTTCATGGATGCCTTTTTCAGGAACGATGTTTTTTGTCCTTCCTTTCGTTTATGGATTAGTCGGTTTCATTACCACTGCCATAGGCTGCGCAGTGTATAATTTAATTGCACGATGGACAGGCGGCATTGAATTTCAGGTGGAGACGGATCAAAACGCTGTGGTAATGTAACCAGCTTCTTATTCGCAATCTGCAATCTTGTCTTTGTTGATCACGGCAATTGCTTTGCCTTTAAACTTGGCGCCAATAAAAGGAGTGTTCCTGGATTTTGATTTAATGTGATCTGCTGTAAACGTCCATTCCGTTTGAGGATTGAAGACAGTGAGATTGGCAGCAGCGCCTTCCTTGATTTCAGGGAGAGCGAGATTGAGCACAGTTCTTGGTGCATCAACAAAGCATGCTATAATCTTTTCTAACGGAACTTTCTTATTGAGAGCTGTGTTAGCCGCAGCGAAGCAGGTTTCCAGGCCGATGATGCCGAAAGCGGCGTAGTCAAATTCACGATGCTTGGCTTCCACATCTTCAGGTGAGTGGTCGGAAGAAATTACATCAATCGTACCGTCGCCAACTCCTTTGATAAGGGCATCCATATCTTTAGGAGTGCGTAATGGCGGCTTTACTTTTAAGTTGGAATCGAAACCTTCGAGCATTGAATCATCGAGGAGTAGATTATGAGCAAACACTTCTGCAGTTACTTTCAATCCTTTCTTTTTTGCTTCGCGTATCAATTGCACTGATTCTGCCGTAGAGATGCTGCTGAAGTGAATTCGGGCATCACAATATTCTGCCAGCTTCAGGTCGCGTGCTATCATTAACTCTTCAGCAATGGAGGGTATTCCTTTCAATCCAAGTTTGGTGGTGGCTGCGCTTTCATTCACCTGTCCTTTGCCTGCAATGTTTTTATCTTCCGGAAAACTGATAATAAGGCCTCCGAAGTTTTTGCTATATAGTAGCGCGCGCATCATCAATCCTGCATCATTGACGGCATGTTTGTCATCCGTATATGCGCTTGCTCCTGCAAGGTGCATATCATACATCTCCGTCAGATCTTTTCCTTCAAGATTATTCGAAAGTGCGGCTGCAACATGCACATCAACTAATTGATCTTTTGTTTTAGCCGTGATAAATTCAATATCTGATTTTGATTGAACAGGTGGAGTGGTAGAGGGCATTAACTGCACACCGGTGAAACCTCCTGCTATGGCAGCTTTGCATCCGCTCATTAAATCTTCTTTGTATTCGAGGCCGGGTTCACGGAAGTTGGCTTTCATGTCAAACCATCCGTCTGAAACACACAGGTCTTTCTCCTCAATAATTTTATCTCCTTTAGAAGAGGGAATGTCGTCAGCAATTTTTTTGATTACTCCGTTTTCAATCAGCAATGATTTTACTTTACCGTTGAACGGAGATTGCTTAGAGATAATTTTTGCAGAGCGGATAATTGTTTTCATTTTAAATTAAATTAGGAATTATGAATTAGGAATTATGAATGTGATTTACCGCATGCATTTATAATTCATAATTTACCATTTATAATTTCTGTTATCCTTTCATAAATTTAATCAACGCTACTTCGCATGCAAGAAAGAGAAGCGCAAGCAACACACACCATTTCCACAATCGTACACCTTCTTTTTCCCGGCTTAACGTATAGCTGAGGTCTTTGCTTTCAGGATTGAGCGTGCTTATGTGTTGCAATTTCGCTTTCTCAATTTCACTGTTTAGCTCGTCATTTGTGTAAGCCCGAAGATCTGATTCTTTTCTGTCATAGTTAAAAGCAAACGCAGCATCTGTTTTATTATTTGCAACGAGGTCGTAGTTGCCTGCCTTCTTCAACTGGTCGTGCACTGCAATAAATGTTTTTCCATCCGCCATTTTTGATTCAGGAATGATGTCGAAGTTCTCCTTTTTATTTATCAGATGAAAAACATTGTCGCCTGAAAGCGTCGTGTCACTGAATTCAATTTCTGTTTCTCTGCCTATCACATAGCTATGTTGAACTGTTCTGCCGCTGATGAGGGCGATGCGCAGCATAACGGGAACAAACAGTGCATGCTTTACAAAGTTACTGAAGGTTTCATCAAGCGGAACAGCACTCAGATATATCTTACCACGACCAACACCGGTACTTGTAAAGAATGCAGAACCGCCATTCATCTGCATCAATACTTCTTCTTTTGATCGCGTACTTTTAGTTATGGGGAAATACTTTTCAGCAACAGGAAGGTCAAGATTTTCAGGTAACCCTCCGCGCTTTGTTTCAAACACATCTTTGAACAGTAAATGTTCATTGGTGAGCTTGTTAACTTTATCTTTATTTGTGTTTAAAGAAGAATAATAGTTTGTACCACACGATTGAAGAAAGGATTGATAAGTAGAAATATCCATGTCACCTGCCGGAAACACAACCAGCGATCCTCCCTTGTCTGCAAACTTCTTCAGCTCCTGTGCTAACCCTGTTGATATAGATTTAATGCCGTTAAGAACGATCAGCTGGTTGCTGCCAAGCGAAGAATAATCAACCTGGTTCTCGGAGGCATTTTTATAATTGAAAAGAGAATCGTTGCTGAATAGTGCGTTGAGATAATGACTGGGTGCCGTACCGTTAATGGCAAGCACATGCAAATTGTTCCTCACATCAAAAGAGAAGAAGTAATTATCATCGAACGTAACAGGATAATCGGTGATGGAGATAACTGCGCTTTGCCAGCCCGGTTCATTAATGGAGAAGTTCAACTTCGTTTCAATGCTTCCATACTCAGGAATGTTTACGGATGCCAGCGCCCTTTGCGTGCCGTTGATCAACAGCTTTACAGGAATGTTCTCTGCTGCTGACGTAGAGTTATTCTTAATAATAACAGTCAATTCATTGGCTGCATTCAACTGAACGACAGGGGAAGATAGCCAGCAGGAATCTATATACAGGTTGTTTACTTTTTGTGATGCAAGAGCAACGAGGGAAATATCAGTAGCAGAATCGTTTTTTAACTCATCAATATCAGCTGTTGATTTCTGAAAGTCCGAAATTTCAAAGAGAAGCCTTGCACTATTGTTGTCAGCGCCGTTTGAATTTAATGCTGCATGTTGTCTTAAAATTACTTCCGACAGCCTTCGTACCGAAGAACTTGGCTGCACATCATCAATCAGGTTCAGCATTTCTTCCCGATTCACTAAGCGCTGATGCCGTGCTTCAAAGTCATTGGTAAGCAGTTGAAACTGATCGGATGGCTGATAGTGCCTTGCAATTTCGCGTGCTTTCTTTTTAGCTTCTTCAATGAGGCTGCCATTCTTGCCAACGGCATCCATGCTGAAAGAATTATCTATATAAACGCTTATTTTATTACGTTCCTTTAACGCTGCAATATTTTTTGAAGCCCGGTAGGGCTGTGCAAATGCAAGCACCAAAAAGGATACTGCCAGGATGCGGGCAATGAGAATGAGCAGATGTTTGAGATGGGAACGTGATTTGGTATCTTGTTTTATCTCCTGCAGGAAACGAACATTTGTAAAAAAGACCTTTTTAAATCTCCTGAAATTGAAAAGGTGGATAATAATGGGTATTGAAATTGCTGAAAGAGCGAAAAGAAACCCGGGATAAATAAAATTCATAAAGCCCAAAGGTATAATAATCAGTTTAAAGTCTAAAGTTTAAGGTTTAAGGTTATGAAACGCGGGACTTTAGACATTAAACTTTAAACCTTAAACGTTTTAGAATTTTTCAAACACTCCCAAACCAAACAAAGCAAAATCATATTTAACAGGATCATTAGGGTCTAACAAACGCAGCTTAGCTGTTAATTCTTCTGCTGCCTGCCAGTCGCTTTGTTTTCTTTTCAATAAGCCAAGCTTTCTTGCCACACGACCGGAATGAACATCTAAAGGACAAATTAATTGAGCAGGGGAGATGCCCTTCCATATTCCGAAGTCAACTCCGTTCTTGTCTTTTCTTACCATCCATCTAAGGAACATATTGATGCGCTTGGAAGCTGATTTTTGTTTTGGATCACTAAAATGCTTTTCAGTGCGCTTAAAATGATCCGGTTGAAAGAATATTTTACGTGCATGGCTGATGGCTTCCTTCACATTTTTATCTTTCTTCTTTATCTTAAAAAGACCTTCTAATCCGTCGTGATGGCGATAGATGTTTTGCAATGAAGTAAGAAAAAACTGCGCATCATGTCCGTTGAAAGTACGGTGACAGAACTTCTCAAATGGTTTCAAGTCATCGTTCGTGAAATTCAGGATAAAATCATGAGGATTATCATCCATTAATGATAAAAGCTGCCTGGCATTTTTAAGAATTGTAATGCGTTGCCCCCATGCAATAGTGGCAGTTAGAAAAGCGCTGATCTCTATATCTTCTTTCTTTTTAAACCGGTGAGGAATGGAAATGGGATCGGTAAAAATAAAATCAGGTTGATTGTATTGAAGGTATTTTGCTTCGAGAAAATCTTTTATTTTTCGTTGATTCATTAAAATCTAAATGAATCAAAACACATCGCCATTCTCCGCAATCTTTTTGTCTTCGTAAGGTGAAACAAGTCGCCTGTATATTTCAAGCTTGGCGCATTCCAAAACACCAATAACATCATTATAATGCTGATACGATTTTTTTGTTTTGTCAAGATATTTCATGGCAATCATGCAGATGGTATAATTCAATTCACCGGCAGTTAAAGGTTCAGGCAAGGAGGCAGATAATTCTTTCCTTCTTTTTTCAACTATATAAGGCATGATTTTGATTGTATAAGATTACTAGGGTAAAGTTGCGGATTAAGAAACCTTCAGCCGCGAATTCGTATCAATATTTCTCAACCTTAAGCACTTCTTTTGTATTGTGAGAAGAAACAGTGAGAAAATAAATTCCGGCAGGTAAGTCACTTACATTGAAAGAAGCTTCTAAGAAGCCATTTTGAGAACCTGTTTCCTTCATACTAAGTGTCTGCCCGATAACATTGGATAATACAATTTTAAACTCTCCCGTTATGCCAGAAGCGCTTTTTATATATAGCATGTCATTTGCCGGATTGGGATAAATTTGAAAGGCAGGTGAGGTGCTTTCCAAATTATTTACAGCAGATACTTTTTAATTAACTAAGGCAATGTCATGCTTATAGGTAATTGCCCACCATGATAACTTTCTGCTTCAACGCTCCGGCTAATGCCGACAGCTTCACAAACTTTTTACGTTGTAACCCAACGTAATTCTTTTTAAAGATAGCACAAAGATAAAGAATATTAATTGTATTATTTAGCAACATTGTTATTAACTATCGTTAGTTATGACATTACCCAATTGAATTGGATGTTTTAGAAATCCATCGCACAAACCTCTGCTTCGTTCGCAAAGACAAAGCCGGTTTTTTTTATTCCTTTACAAATCTTTGAGTAGCTACGGCATTCTCTGTTTTCACTTGAAGAAAATAAATGCCTGCGGGAAAAGGTTTGCAGTTTACGGTTTCAGATTTTCGGTTTATTTCTTCTGTATATATTATTTCACCGATTATATTAAAGATTGTTAGCTTAGCTTTTCCACTTCCTGATTTCCATGTACCACTTACTAATAATTTATCATTAACCGGATTGGGAGAAAGAAATATATAATTGTTACTAGAAAACTCATTAATTCCTACGTTGTTGGCAATTGTAATTCCTACCGAAATCTTGCAGCCGTTTTCATTTGTTATTGCCACATTGAAATTGCCACCGTGAGTAACAACGAGGAAAGTATCTGTTGCACCCGGAATGATTGCAGTGCTGTCATACCATTGATATGCAGTATAGGTTGGATCTGTACTGCAAAAGAGCGTATCATTTGACTTTGTTATAACCGGAGTGGGCGGAGAAGCGAATACCCTTATCATGTTATTGAAGGTAAGCGTGTCGCTGCCAGCACCATTGGAAACGGTGAGTGTTACAGGATAGGTTCCTGAATTGAAATAACAAATGTTCTGCGGATTCTGGCTAATGCTTGATGAGGGAGTGCCGCCAAGAAATTGCCAATACCAACTTGTTGGATTGTTAGTGCTGAGGTCAGTAAAGTTAATGCAGTCGTAGGTGCATATAGTCGAATCACTTGATTGAAAAGAAGGAACAACAGAAAAACCACACGTGATATAAACACCGGCAGCACAACCGATGGAAGTAGGGCTGCCTAACCCACATTGATATGCCAGAAATCCTTGGCCAGTGGTAGTTATATTGTGCGCCCCAATATCTATGCTTAGGTTTGTATAAGAATAAGAGGTATCAAAAGGCAACGGAATAAATGAAGAACCGATGTTTTGTCCATCAAGAAAAACAGTATTGATATCAGGGGACCGGGTCACAATCTGTATATAATTGCTGTCTATTCCATTAGCTATAGCGGCATAAAAAGGTACACTGTCTAATAACATCTGCTCATTGGCATCTACCAATATCAAATCAGGATCACCCAAACCCAATGGATTATTGTTGCATTGTGCCGTTTGCAGAATCCTTCCAACTGAAATTGGATTGTTTGCAGTTATAAAAAATGGAGAGGATGGTGTAACGATCGTGTCATAATATTGCCCCGCATTGAGAGTTGCCGCCAGATTTCCATTAATGTTTACCATTGTTCCGTTCTGTGAAGCAAGAACCCGGCATATATCTTCGGTTTGAGGTGTGGAGACAACCACATAGTGTTCACCCCAGGAACACACAGGTATTGATTGTTCAAACATTGGATCAACTGAACTATTACATGCAACTGAACCCAACCCATTAGCTCCTATTACTGCAAATGTCTGAGCCGTGTTAAGTGAACGAACCCGACTACCGGTAAGGTCGCTGAAGCTCTGAACCTGGAAAAGCTGACCTGAAAACAATGTTGTGTCAAAGGGAATACCTGCGGGATGCCCTCCGGAAGTTGCTACGGAAGGTGTTATCTCCACCCTAACCGTGCTTCCCGGAGCAACGATCACAAATTGAGCTATGCTGCCAAAGTCGGCATAGCTGATCACATAGTAGTCGTTTCCTAAGACTCCATTCTGCAAAACATACGAATTATCATTTCGTGGTCCTCCGGCCTCCTCAGAAAAAAACAGTGCAATAGTATTGTCGGAAATAACATGTACAGCATTGTTTGCTATCACGTCCGGAATGTTATCAATTACATCGGTATATGGAATAACAATCCGTGTTACCGAGCCGGAAATTACTGTAAAATTCTGATTAAACCCTGTTCCGGGGATAGATACCGTTCCGGTGGCGTTTACGAAGGATGTCATACTGATTGCATAGGTGACCTGGTCCAGGTCTGCATTAAAGGGGAAGCCGAACCAAAAATCTTTTCCCGCATTAGTATTGCCGGACTGGCAGAAGGCGGAAGGAATAAAAAGAATAAATAATTGTAAGAAGAGAAGGGGGTATATATTTTTCATGGCACTGAATTATTAACACTAAATATTTAGGAGGATAGTTTTAAATAGAGAGTTTTTATTAGTTTATTTTTATTCTTTTATAAACCTTTTGGTATCAATGGCACTCTCCGTTTTCATTTGAAGAAAATACATGCCTGCGGGAAGGGTACTGATGTTGATGTTTGTTTCATTGCTCCATTTTTTCTTTTCCTCTCGCATTATTTCACCAAGCAGATTCGTTATTGAAACCGTTACTGCTTCATTGGCATGAATAAAAGAAGAAGAAAGGGTGAGTTGATTATTGGCAGGATTTGGATAAAGACTGACAAGATTTGATAAATAAGATTCAAATATTCCTACACACGATTCAATTGTTACCTGCTGCGTATCATTAAAGACACAACCACTGTTAGGGCTTGTCCAATTGAAAATCACATTATAGTTACCTGCATTGGCATATGAAACATTGAAATTTTGCACGCTATTAACAGTTGCCGGGGTTCCTCCTGTCAATGTCCAATTGTAGCTTGTTGCAGGTGCTGCTCCCAGACCTGAGATTGCTATCGGAGTATTTGCGCAAACTGAATCCTGACTTATAACAAATCCGGGATTATCATTAGGAGAGACAGTGATCAATACTGTTGCCTGTGCGGAATCAGCACCCGCGCAATTAGTTGCTATCACAGTATAGGTTGTGGTAGTGGTTGGGGAAACATTTACCGGATCTCCGGTAAGTCCGCCAGGATACCATGAAACATAGATAGGAGCTGGCGGAGCGCATATTTTTGTAGACGCAGTCAGAGTAACACTATCACCCATACAAATTTCAGTGCTACTTGTACTTGTATGGACACTGTCAATACTAAGTGTCTTGCCGTAAACAGTCATATCCCATGGGGTGTCAGCCGTAATGCAAGAAAAGCCGCATCCGTCTCCCGATCCCGGCGCAACACACCTATAAAAATTAAGAGTGAAAGGCATAGAATAAGGATTGCATTGTGGCGGAGGGATACACTCCTTCATATCTTCAAGCCAAGTACCATCAAGCCTACGATCATAATAACAACTTAAATCTTGAAGAATACATAAGCCTGGTATAGGAACTGTACATGTATGCCAGGCCCCCTTAGGAGTTGGGCTCTTGCAAGTATCATAGGTAAGATCCCAAGCTGCCTGACCCAAATTACAACTTCCAAGCGCCCTGTAATTAAAAGAATAGTGCAGATCATAAACGCAGCAGGCGGCAGGCACTTCAACATTAAGATGGTAAGAACATCCGTTTTGAAAGCAGGTAGCATTATATCCTGATCCGGTTATGGATGCTTGCGGAACTTCGCTTATTGCAGACACAAACGGATCAATGACAAGAGGATAGCTTCTCTTTGCATCATTCATCCATTCAATGGGAACATATAAATCATAAACGCCGTTATCAGCAATTTGATAGTTAAGATTTATAGCATTGTCATGCTCATTGTTTTCATCATAAGCAGCAGGAGCGCCGATATAAAAATAATGGGTGCCTGCTTTGTCATTAATGAATAGCGTTCCTTCATAAAAATTATTTTCGAGCTTTTCGCTATAAGAGAAATCATAAACAAGCTCCTGCGGCACCTTCATATTATCGCGAATTACAAGCCAGCCGTCACTTAGATACAAGGGTTTATTCAAGCGATAAAAACTTTCTATATGTCCGTTGCCAACCTGCATTTCAAGATCAATGCCGGGATATAAATTATGTACAACGGCGCCATCATCTCCGGCAGTGTAATTTGACCAATCCGGTTCTCCCAATGAAGTTGTTGATCCATCCTGATGCATAATAAAAATACTCACGTTACGGTTAAACTGAAATTCCTTGCCGGCGTTCAGAATGGAAGAATATTTCTCAGGCATATTTAACTTGACCGGAGTATATTGATGATCGGCTGTATAAATTCCCTGCTGTTCGGTGGTTTTTATACGTTTATCAATGGTACGGAGCGCGCCGTTTGCATCACGATAATTCAGATGGCTATAAGAAGTCTGGGCATAAAATTCTTTCCCGTTAGTTCCCTGCTTAACAAAATAGCGATGCGTTTCATCGCGCTTCTGAAGCAATTCGATGCAGTCAGTGCAGGGTGCATTGTAAGGCAGCACACCATATTCAGGATGCGCATAAAATTGTTTATCGGTAAGCGATTGAAGTTCGGAAGTGACAGTTTTCTTCTCTGTGGTAAAAGAAGAATAATTAAAACCGGCGCTTGTAGCTGGCTTTTGCGCATGAAGCCCTGAAAAGAAAAATAATGTAACTGCAATGGCTATACCGAAAGTGAGTATTTGCCTTTTCATTTGATATAAATTTTTCATTTTAATTTGTTGCTTAATATTTTCAGAATACCTTCTATACATAGAAGACAACATTATTTTTCATTTCGCTGCTTCAGCACATTAATACTTCAATCCAAAACCAATGGAGAAGGCCGCCAATAGCTATAGAGAGTAAAAATACTTTTCATCACTATACACCATTTAATTTATTTTTGCTTAACACAGACAGCAAATCGCTGAAACAAATCATTTCTATACAAAATTAATGGCGAGCATTCATAAAAAAAAATACCATTTTTGTCATTATTTGATACTTTAGAGGTATCAATGGAATAAACAGATTAAACCTCATTCATAATATACATATTTTTTGCTGACAATTATTTACTGAACGGATTGAAAAGTGGAAACCCGCTGTAAGGCGGCGTTTTAAGGCAAATTGAGAAGCCCTTTTTAACGCAAAAACAAGCTTTTTCTCAGACTTATGTACGTTTGTCTCTGAGTTATGTAACATTGTCATAAACGTAGCTACGATTATCTCTTTGTTAGCTAACATTGTCATAAACTTATGTACGATTGCCTCTTTGTCATATAACATAAAAATCAAAACACAAATTTTATGAATAGTGTTATATTAAGTCCAAGCGGCTATGCCGTTCTTTACCTAAGCAAGAAAAATCCTTCTGAGAAGGTTGCGTTAGGAAACAGGGTGTTTAACAGTTGCAGCGCAAATTTAAATTTCCCGGAATTCAACAATCCCACACTTCTCGGATTGCAGACTTCAACTTTGAATCTAAACAATGCTATCTTCAATGCAACAGGAAGAGCGCTTGAACGCGAACTGCTCATTGCAGCCGTGGTTGATTTTGATTTGAAGATCACGAGCATTGCAGCTCAGGTTCAGGCTTACGCAAATTTAGATCTTGTTAACGCAGCCACCATTATTGCGTCATCAGGTTTACAAACACGTAAAACTCCTGAGAGAAACCAGTTGCCAGATGTAGTTTCTACGCTTAATGCGGAGTTTGTGAATTCTCCAGGCCAGGCGTTAGTAACGTGGAAGCATGCTAAGTTAGCACGCTTTTATTACGTTTATACTACAACCACTCCGGCAGTTTCAAACAGTTGGGTGCTTGCAGGAGGAACAACTAAAAGAAAATTTTTAGTTACTAATCTAACTCCTGAAGTTCGTTGTTACTTCCGCATAGTTTCTTGCGGTGCAAGTGGAGTTTCTTTACCAAGTGCAACTGTAAACACGATTGCAGGTTAAGTAGAATTTCTTTGTTTTTCATCAAAAACGCCCTGATAGAAATATCGGGGCGTTTTTGTTTTTTAACCGAATGTTAACTACATCCTCTTATCAGGTGTATAGCGCCGTGGTGCAAGAAAGCTCGTTGATAAGCCAAAATAAACGAAACAGGCTCTGTTCATGGAACCCGTTTCATTTTAAAAAATGATTTGATATTTTTTAGTAACGATTGTTATAACCGCCGCTTCCGCCGCCGCGATTAAATCCGCCGCCGCCTTTATTAAAGGATTTGCGGGGAGGTCTTTCTCCTTCTACACGTGGTCTTGCTTCGTTCACAACGAGTTTGCGTTCCATATAATCCGTGTCATTAAGCCCTGCAATGGCTGCATTGGCTGCGGCATCATCTGCAATTTCTACAAATCCAAAACCTTTGGAACGGCCTGACATTTTGTCCGTGAGGACGGTAGCAGAAACAACTTCTCCGAAGGGAGAAAATAATTCGTGCAGATTGTCATCAGTTACACGAAAGTTTAAATTACCAACGTAAATTTTCATATCAAATTATTTATTTAGGTGTGTTTAGATCAATAAACAATTTTGCGAATCAGATGACGACACAAAATGGGTTTACCGATTTGTGGACAAAGATAGTATCTTATTTCAATAACAAGCTATTATTGTTTTTTATAAGCATCTGAAACCTTCTAAATTTGAATAGCTGATTTTAGTATAGCCGCAGATTCGCAGAATATTTATTCGATTATTTGTTTTTTAATCTGCGAATCTGCGGCTATGTCTTTTACTCTTTATTCTTTTTAAACGAAAAAGTTCTTGAAATATTAAAACAAAACTTCCATCCGTTTTGCGCCCAACTTTGCGTCGTGTTTGCAATAAATTCAGGTTCGATGATGTATTGTGCATTGGTAAACATCAGGCTGAAGACGTGGCCGCCTGTTTCAATTTCTACACCTGCGCCGAGGGGAGCGTAATAGAGTCCATCCATAGCAGGAGTTCTGAAGTTATAGAAGTAATCGGCTATCAGGTTGAAGCTTTTCGTAAGTTTCCATCTCCCTCCTCCGCCGATAGAGTAAATTTCATTTTTATCAAAGCGATTAGTAATTAGGTTGCGGTGTACAAGCGATGGAATTACTTCCAAAGAAAGCGTTGAAGAAAATTTTCTTGCAATAATTACCTGCGCCGTATGAGTAAAACGGTCAGCGGTTGGTAATGAGCTCAGCAAAGAATCAAGCTTTGGAGTATAAGCTGTGCTGGCAAAGAGTGTAATGCTTACAGGAATTTTACCATCTATTCGCTGCTCTAACAAGCGGAACTTAACAAGCCCTTCCAGGTTTTCATCTTGCTTGGAGCGGCTTATGCCAACCATCAAACGGTCCGTTATGCCATATTCAAATGCAATGCGTATATCAAAATTAGGATCATCCAGGCCATAGAAGGTATGAAAGCCGCCTTCACTGCTGCCATGGTAGCTTAGAAAATCTCCAAAACGATGTGCCACCCTGAAATCGAGCGATCCCGCAGATGTTGTTTCGCTCGTCTGTGCATTGATGAGGCGCGTAGATTTAAAAGTGGCGAACTGTTTTTGTCCTATTGAAGTTGCTTCTTTCTTTAACGCCGCAAGCAGAGAATCCTGCGCCTTCACGCTTTGAAACGCAATGAAAAGAAAGATAAAAATAAAGTAAAGTTTTCTGCCCATCTGTTTTATTTGAAGGCATAAAACTACAAAATTTACTTAAAGAGCAACAGGAGGGTAAGTAGTTATTCTCCGGGCTTAAAATCGTTGAGCGAATCCTTATCCAGTGGCTTGTTCAAAAACTTCTTTACATACCTGTTGTTTTTTGCACGTTCATGATCTGTGGGGTCCAGCGATGTGCTTAGCATCATAATGATGCAATTCTTTTGCACCGACGCTGATAGTTTTTCATACTCTCTCAGAAAATCAAAGCCATCCATTTCAGGCATGCGTATGTCAAGAAAAATCACTTCGGGCAGTTCATCGGGAGTGTCCTTCAATGATTCAAGATATTCCAAAGCTGTCATGGCAGATTCTTTGGTTACAGTTTCATCAGCAAAATGATATGCTTTTATATTTCTTGCTGCTATGTAACGGTCAATTTCGTTATCATCAATTACTAAAACTTTATGATACATATTCTTTTGATTTAGTTCAGCCATGTGTGTTTATGTTTTAATTGTTAGGCAGATGAATGCCAAAGATAGTCCCTTTTCCCGGTTCTGATTCAACTTCAACCTTTCCTTTTAGCTTGTCAACGGTTTCTTTTACGATATATAATCCCAACCCCGAACCAACGGAGTTTTTAGAGACCCTGTAAAACATATCAAATATTTTTTGCTGATTTTCTTTGCTGATGCCAATGCCGTTATCTTTTACCATGATATATGCTTCTGCTTCCGTTGTCGCCACCTTTATATCTATAACGGGCTTTTCAGCTTTAGGGTTTTGATAACGGATGGCATTTGAAATTAAATTATTCAACACTACGTTTAACCTGGTTTTGTCGGAATGAAACGGAGCTTCATTATCAATCGTTATATTTATTTCTGCTTTTTGATTGTTGCCGCCTATGTATTTAAGGTTGGCGGTGATATCATTGAGGATGTCTTTAAAATTTATTTCCTCCTTTTCCACCTCCATCCTCGAATTCCTGGAATAGTTTAAGATATCCTGTATGAAAGTGTCCAGCCTCTTTATACTTCCTTTCAACATTCCCAAATGCTCCAGCTGCATGGGTTCTTTCGTTTCTTCCCGGGAGATTTCAATGATACCCAGCATGGAAGAAAGGGGAGCACGCAAATCATGCGAAACGCTGTAAACGAATTTATCAAGCTCCATATTTGTTTTTTTCAGTTCAGCGTTATTTGCTTCCAAAACCTTTTTATCGTTCAAGAGTTTCCTTTCACGGAATTTGATGAAGACATAGACCAGCAAGGTAGTCGTTAAGACGCTTAAAATATAAAACAGGTTGGTGCGCCAAAAGGGAGGACTGACAACAAACTGAAAAGAAGATTCTTTCGCATCTCCGAATTCTTCCATGTCAGATACCTTCAGTCGAAAAGTATAGGTGCCCGGAGGCAGGTTAGAATAAGTAACGGAATGGTTGCGGCTTGCAAGCCAGCTGTTGTCATAATTATCCAGCTTGTATTGGAAATTCAGGTTCTGAGGATTTTGATACCAGAAGCCTGAATAGTTGATCGTAATATCATTTTGATTGTACTTGAAATTGAGGTTTTGAGAAACCGGAACATTTTGATTTACCACCTTAAGCCCTGCGATGAGCGGCAGGGGAGTGGCCTGCATCGTATTGATCATATCAGAATAAATAACAATGCCCTTATCTGTTCCGAAGAAAATGTGCCCTTTATCGTCTTTTGCAGCGGCATTCAGGTTTGGTATTTTATCATGAATACCTACTTCTTCACCGAGGTGGCGGAATTTATTTTTCCTGCTGTCATAAATATCAATTCCTAAATCATGCATCAGCACAAGATTGCCTGACCGGTCAGCAGCAAGGCAATTAATATTGTTACCGTGCAAAGGGTTTGCGTTAGCAAGAGCATTAAACTTTTGCCCGTCAAATTCATATAACCCTTCGCCCTGCACATTGGCCCATATATGATGATCGCCATCCTCCGCAAAACCATAGATTACTTTAGCATTTAAACCTTCTTTGTAATGATGGAAGGTTTCTCCTTCTTTCATATCTATTCCTTTGCCGTCAGTTGCAAACCAAACCCTGTTTTTGCTGTCAATAAAGCTTTGGTATATATAATCAGAAATCAACCCGTTTTGGCTGCTGTAATTTTTTATAGTCAGCTCTTCACCCGAAACCGTAATTTGTGTTCCGCCGCCTAATGTAGCAAGCCATATAACATTGTCCTTCCCTGTTATATTCAATACATTGCCATCCCTCAGCTCTTTTTTAAGATAGTGTGCTTTGCCCGTCGCAGGGTTGATGCGTATTGCTCCGTCCCCGTACAATCCTATCCATATATATCCTGCATTATCAACAAATAAACTAATGATGCTGTAATTCTTTAAAGGCGAATTTGCCAGCTGTTTCTCAACAGAAATTCCGCCCGATTCATCAACCTTCCTTTTAAATAGCCCTTCGCTGTTCGCAAACCAAATGCTTCCTTGTTTATCAACGGCTATGGCAGCAACATTGGGATTCTTAACAGGCTCAAGTGTTTCAACATATTCAATGTAATTGCCGAGGGATCGCGCCAGCCCTGATTTAGCCCCTATCCAAATGTTTCCTTCATTGTCTTTTAGCAAGCTGTTAATGGAAGTAAAGATTACTCCGACTTTCAGGTCATATAATTTAGTTTGTTCTGTTATCCTGTCATATACCACAAGGCCTTTTTGAGGGCATGAAATCCATACCTGGCTGTCATTGAGTGCAAAGGCACTTATCGTTCCGTATTTCCAACCGCCTTCAGTCAAAGGTTTGCATTTACCTGATGCAGGATCGTAGTTAATAACTCCTGCATCTTCTGTTGCCAGCCAAACAGTACCATCCTCGCAGGGCAAGAGCTTTTTAATAATATTATCAGATAATCCATTCTTACTATTAATAGTTTTAATAGTAGGAGTATTATTATTATTTAAGGAACATATAGCTATTCCTGCATCAGTACCCGCCCATATCCTGCCTTGTGCATCTTCCATGATGTCATAAACAAAAAGGTCTGGCATATTTTCTTTTTCATCCAATCTATATAACCTGCCTTCATTGAAATAATACAAGCCGTCACCTGTAGTAGAAAACCATAGTCGCCCTTTCTTGTCGAAAAGCATTTTGGAAATGCTCTTTGTTGCTGACCCTTCTGCCGGGTTAAACTTCTTTATTAAACCTTTATCAACGATGGCGATGCTGCCGTTTTTATGACCTGTCCATATTCTTCCGGCAGAATCTTCTGCGATAGCGGTTACATTGTCATCCGGCAAGCTATCTGCCGTTGTATATCGCTGCTGGTTTGTTCCGTCAAATTTAAACAGGCCTTTATTTGTGCCGAACCAGACAAACCCTTCTTTATCCTGGAAAGAAGTATTAATCTGTACTGTTTCGTTTTTTCTCAATAAAAAATAATGCTGAAAGAAGGGAGTTTGTGCATTTGCATAAGGGGCGCGGATAATTAGAGCAAAAAGCGTAGCTAGAAGAAAAGTTCTCAGTCTACAGTCGGCAGTCTTCAGTTTGCTCAGAAGTTTATTCAATGCAAACTGAAGACTGCCGACTGCAGGCTGCTGACTTATGCCTTTATATATCGTATTATTGTTTATACACATCATTGACTCATTGATGCATTAATATTCACTTCTATTTCAGTTGCTATTTTTTCACTCACAATGCTGGGTATGGAGATGTTGTGGTCAACAAGAGGAATGGTAAATTTTGTTTCGATAGTTATTTTTCCACCCTTCACAATTATTTTACTTTTAATAATTCGCGTTTGTGTTTTTCCATGCACATCTAAATCTCCTTTTACTCTTACGTCATATTCGCCATCTTTTGAAAAATCAACTGCATCTATAATTTTTCCTTTAAAGCTGGCAGTGGGATATTTGTCGCTTTCCATATATTTCTCATTAAAATGTTCCAGCTGCAGCTCTCCGTTAAATCCTTTAAAAGATAAGATCTGAACGAGGAAGGCAAACTGGTTCGAGGAAACATCAATGATGCCGTCTAACTTATCAGAAGATGCTTTGATGATCTCAAGAGGCGCATTGGAAATGAAGCTGATTTTACCTTTTTCAACATGAAACTTTTGCTGAGCCTGAACTAAACAGGAAGAAAGAAGAAAAATTAAGCAAACCAGGCTTTTCATATTGATTTTAGGGTAGATTTCAGCTTTTATTAAGCAATACACTTTACGCAGACGAGAGCAAGTTGTTTCTAATATATAAGGATTAGGAAGCCGAGCAAATGTTAAAATTTGTTAGGCTAAACAATTGATACATTTTCATCGAAATCTTACATTTTGCTTACTCTTACATAGGAATCATTGAAATTAGCACTAAAACGAGCTTTTTCATCGCTAATATTTCTCTTAGATACGTATCTTTTTGTCTTGGCTACGTATCTTTTTGTCTTAGATGCGTATCTTTTTCTTTTACATACCAATCTTAAACCTTAAGATGCGTATCTTTTTCTCTTAGATACCAATCTTAGACCATAAGATACGTATCCTTTTCTCTTACATACCTATCTTTTTCTCTTAGATACCAATCTTGGACACTTGGATACCAATCTTAGACCTTAAGACACGCATCCTTTTCTCTTAAACAGGCATCCAAGACTTTAAGATATGCATCTTAGACTCTAAGATCAACACCTTGCTTTACTCATATAGAGAATGAAAAAGACACTCGCAGTGGGTACCTGCATAATGATGTGAAAAGAAATAAATAGCAGCAGTGAATTTATAAAAAAATAAAAACTAATATTGCATAAATTATTTAAATTGTAAATGCGATTTGCAGAAATGAGGTTCAATGCATACATATCGTTTGTTTTTTCAAAAGTACTTTTAACAGCATTAGTAACTTTTCTTTGTTTTAGCGGATGCAGAAGAGATGTAGTGGATTTGCGCCAACCTGCCAATGAGGTATGGCTTAAGAATATTGCTTACAATCCGCCAAGCTTAACGGTCAAAGTAAACACCACCGTCATCTGGCGAAACAAAGACGGCCAGGACCATACAGTTACCAGCAATACCGGTTTATTTGACAGCGGCGTTCTTCACAACGGTTTAACTTTCAGCTATACGTTTACTGCGGCAGGCACTTATCCCTATCAATGCCTGATTCATGGGCCTGTTATGTCGGGCACTGTAATCGTGGAATAGCGAATAGGAATGTTTTAATTTTTTTTGATTAAGGAAAATGTAGTAATTTTATTGAAATAATTCTAAATCTGAATATGATGAAAAATAAATACTTAATATTATTTCTTGCTTTATCCCTTTTAAAAGCAACAACAGGCTTTTCTACCAGCCATCTTATTCAATCAGGCGGATCCTTTCCTCACTTTGTATTTATTCCGGATAGTGTTTCTGCTGATGTTGGAGATACAATTGATTTTCAGCTTGCCTCCTTTCACTTCCCCAAAGAAGTAGATTCAACGAATTGGGCTAATAACGATAGTGCCTCTAATCATGGATTTGTATTGCCTTTAGGAGGAGGAATATATGTAGTTAATCAGGCAAAGATTTATTACTATCTATGCGGTGTCCATTTTGCCGAGGGAATGAAAGGCAGAATATTTGTCTCCGGTGCAAACGGTATTAATCCGCTAATAAATACTCCTTCGAGTTTAGAGATTTCCCCTAATCCTGTTTCTTCAGGATTAACTATTGAAACCAATCTTCCTGCGGGAAAAGAAAATCAAATGAAGATTTTTGACCTGGAAGGTAAGTGTATATATCAGAAAGATAATATTTCAGCTAAGCAGTACCTCGACCTGTCAGGATTTTCTTCCGGCATTTATTTTGTCGCAATAAAAGCAGATGATGTTTTTCTTGAAAGGAAACTGATCGTTTCCAAATAAATAAAACAGAACGCTGATCTTATAATTTATAACAATCAGCGTTCTGTTTTTATATTATTCTTTTAAACGGACTATTTTCTTCATCACAACACCCAAGCTTGTGCTTATTCTTAAAGAATACACTCCCTGCGCAAGATTGGAAATGTCAACACTGTATGGGAGAGCGGAAGGTGTGAGAGTATGTTTGGCAACAAGCTTGCCAAGGGCATCATATATATCAACTTCCTTTAATTGCACGAATGACGTAGTGTAAATCTTTACCTGCGAAGATGCGGGGTTGGGGTAGGTATACAACTGCGATGCAAGCGGATTGGTGTTATTTATATTTAAAGTGGGATCGAAAGTAACTCTGTTGTTTGCTGATAGAATCCAAAGTTGCGGATCAAAGAAGACCGAGTCAACTGTAAAATTAAGAGTTGAATAAAACACCTGTCCTGAAAAAGAATGAGAAAGCACAATCGTTGTATCATGTCCGGCACCCCGCAGTTCAACAGGCAATGGCATTTCAAAAAATGACACCGAAGGGTCGGATTGTTGCTGGTCAATCTTTATGATAAAATCAGTACCTGCTTGATTCCACGTTAAGTGATATTCAGGGTATCCCTGGTTATAATACCACTGATTAAAAAACTGGGTAAGGTTCTGCCCGCTTGTTTGTTCAAGGTGATATATAAGGTCAGGTGTTTTGGCATAGTTGTATGCAAGAGCGGGATTGTTAAGGTAATTACGAAGACTTAGAAAAAATAATGAATCGCCCAATTGCCAGCGTAGCATGTGCAGGAGGTAAGCACCTTTATTATAGGAAAGCCGTCCATCAAAAATCCTGTTTAGGTTGGTAGTGTCAGTGCAAAGAACGCTTCCGCCCGTATTGCTTGTAATATTGCTAATCATGGAAGCCTTCCACGGATTCCAGTTTGCCGGAAAAAGATATTCTTCCGTAATGGCTTCCATGTAGGTGGCAAACCCTTCATTCAGCCAGATGTCCTGCCAACTGCCAAGCGTCACTCTGTCACCAAACCACTGGTGTGCACATTCGTGAGCAATAAGGCTATGTGTGAAACTGGTTACAAAGCTCATCGTTTGATGCTCCATGCCGCCACCCCAGCTAAACTGCGCATGTCCATATTTTTCAGCTTTGAAAGGATAGTCAATTAATAAGCTGTCGTACAGTTTTATAACATTCTTAATATCCGGTAATTCGGTTTGCGCAGTGGTAAGATCTTCAGGGTATATATAATTAAGAATAGGAACGGAATCGCCGTTTGACATGGTTACGTAATCTGTATAATAAGCATAGTTTGTTACGGCAATAGCGACTAAGTATGCGGCAATTGGATAGTGCGTTTGCCAGTGATATGTTTTTGTGCTGTCAACATTCAGCACTTCTGAAATCAGAAGGCCGTTGCTTGCTGCCCTGTAAGCCTGTGGCGTATTAACAATAATATCCATTGAATCAATCTTATCGTCTAACTCCTGCTTGCAGGGCCACCAGTCTTTTGCACCATAGGATTCAGACAATGTCCAAATGACGGGCACGCCACTGTGAGTTGTTTGATTGAACGATCCAAAGCCACTGCTCACAGGTGCGCCCTGATAAAAGACAGCCACAGAATCTAGGGTGCTTTGTGAAATTACGGATGGAAGATTAATCTGTAATATATCTCCTGTCAATTGTGAAAATGAAAGAGAACTGCCATGATATATAACAGAATCAACTGTCATGGTAACATCAAGATCAAAATTAATTTGATTGAAGCCGACTGTTGTTGGTTCAAAGTAAGAAGTAACAATGCCCTGAATGTAACTGATATTGGGGTCAACTTTAAATTGCAGGCGATGATATTTTAAATCGTAATTATCAGTTACGGAGGAAATGTGATCAACATGACTAAGGCGCTGAGAGGCAGCTTTACCTTCTGATTGAGCAATGCTGTTAATTTGCTCAACAGGATTGCTGATTTGCGCATGCACTCGTATGACTAAACAGCTAAGCAGAATTAGAATAAAATTTCTCACAAGAATTAATTTGTTGATAAAGTTACGATTTTTTTATTTTAAACCGCATTCGCGATTCAGGAAGTATTTGCTTTTTAAAATCATTTGCCATATTTTGACGATCTGTCTGCATGCAAGTTAATACTACATACCGAGATATTTGGAGGATGGCTTTTCCTGTTATGATAGGGAGCATTGCCATCACCGTCGTAAACATTACCGACATTGTTTTTCTTGGAAGAGTGGGTGAAGTGGAACTGGGTGCTTCGGCTTTAGGCGGAGTATTTTACTTCATAATCGTGATGATAGGTGTTGCCATCGCTACCGGAACTCAAATACAGATTGCAAGAAGAGCAGGAGAAAAAAATCATAGCGCCATTGGCGAAATCTTTGATCAAAGCCTTTATTTATTTCTTGCTCTCGCTATTGTCGGGTTCATTGTCCTTAAGTTCCTTTCTACGTGGTTGTTTCAATATGTCATACAAGAGGATGCAGTGCGAAATGCAAGCTTTGAATTTTTAAAGTATCGTTCCATTGGTATTTTCTTTGCCATGATAGCCATGTCCATTCGTTCTTTCTATGTTGGTATTGCGTCGCTGAAAGTATGGAGCGTCTATACTATCATACTTGCTGTGCTTAATATTATTTTATGTTATGTCTTCATTTTTGGAAATCTTGGTGCACCTAAGATGGGTATTGCCGGAGCGGGCCTTGCTTCCAGCATCTCGGAATTAATTGCCCTGATTTTTCTTTTAATATATACGGTAATGAAACCGGGTATTAAACAGTTTCGCCTGTTTCGTTTTGAGCGTATTAAACTAGAGCCGATAAAAAAAATATTAACGCTCTCTGCTCCGCTGATAGTTCAAAACCTCATCTCTACAGGCGCATGGTTTTTATTTTTTGTGTTCATTGAAAAAACAGGAAAGCATAGTCTTGCTATTTCCAACATCATCCGAAGCGCATACAATGTTAATGTGACTCCGATATGGGGATTCAGCGTAGCTGCAAACAGCATGGTCAGCAATATAATAGGGCAGGGGAGAAGAAGCGAAGTGATGGGAATGATTAACCGTATTATTATAATGGCTTTTGCAGTTTCGCTATTTACGACTATGATATATGTGCTTATCCCTTTTCAGCTAATGAGCATATTTACGTCCGATGCAAACCTTATTAAGGACAGCCTTGGGTCTTTGAAAATAGTGGAGCTGGCAACGATTGTTTTTTCATTTTCCATTGTGTGCATCAGCGCACTAAGCGGCACAGGTGCGACACGCACTGCTCTTTATATTGAAATTGCAGCCATTTTCATTTACCTCCTTTACCTCTGGCTCGCTGTTTTTGTTTTCCATGCTTCGCTCGAATGGGCATGGAGCGTAGAAATAGTTTATTGGGTTTTCACAGGATGCATTTGCTACTTTTATCTAAAAAGTATGCGCTGGGAAAAGATTGCTGTTTGATCTTATTCTTTAAAATGCCGCAGACTCGCAGATTCAAAATCGTTGTAATAAAACAGATCTGCGGGGATAATTTTAAAACTTTTTCGTGCTTTCCATCAAAGACTTTACGTTATCTTTGCAAAAGCCGTGATTTTCTTTTTCAATCAGTTCATATATAATACCGGTCAATTCTGATGGCTTTGTAAATATCTGTGTTAAACCCGGGCAGGTCATGGGTTTTTCTGTTGCAAATTCAGCATAGCCTTTGTTTTTCCATTCAGTCATTTTCTTTTCAACGGAATCAACCTGGTATGCAATATGTCTCGTCCTGAAAAAAGTTGACTATAAAACAATAGTCAAGAATGAAAATAAAGT
>PLYJ01000036.1 GCA_003151745.1 Bacteroidota bacterium | reverse complement strand
TGCCGGAAGCATCAAATTTTACAAGAAAGGCATCCCCACCATAAAATCCACCCCCTCCGTAGGTATTCTGAAATCCTCCCGCGGCGATGCCGGTGGTGTCTGTGGTTGTTCCGGTCAGATAGACATTACTCGCAGCATCAGTGGCAATGCTTGCCCAACCACCCTCAACAGTACCCAACATCGCCCCTCCTCCATTTCCTCCATAATAAGTAGCCCAGAGGCGATTGCCNNGGAAGCATCAAATTTTACAAGGAAGGCACTCTGCAAACCAGTCCCTAAAGTATTCTGAAACCCTCCCGAGGCGATGCCGGTGGCGGAGCTGGTTGTTCCGCTCAGATAGACATTCCCCGCAGCATCGGTGGCAAGGCTGGTAGTAGAACTATATATAACTACTCCGTAGTAAGTAGCCCAAAGGCGATTNNGCATCAAATTTTACAAGGAAGGCACTCGTTAAAATGTTCCCTGCAGAATCCGTACCGGTCGTTGATAAAGTATCCTGAAACCCTCCCGAGGCGAGCCCGGTGTCCCTGGTTGTTCCTGCCAGGTAAACATTACCCGCAGCATCGGTGGCAACGCTGTTACCATGAGTACCAAGCGTTCCCCCGTAATAAGTACCCCAGAGGCGGTTGCCACTGGCATCAAATTTTACCAGGTAAGCATTTATCAGCCAATTATGATAAAAATAATTAGGATTCGTCGACAGATTCCCTAAACTATCCTGAAATGCTCCGGGCGTGGCGATGTTGACATAGCTATCGGTTGTTCCTGCCATATATACATTAGCCGCAGCATCGGTAGCAATACTGTTACCCATAGTAAAATCTCCATCAGTAGGCATTGCTCCGTAATAAGTAGCCCAGAAGCGGGAGTTTTGGGCTGATGCAAATTGCGGGATGAATAATAGTTTTAAAAATGTGGCTATGAGAGCGAAAGCAAGTAATTTTTTTTTCATTTGAAAATGATTAGAAATTACATCCCCCTGTCCCCCTTCAAAGGGGGAATTGGGAAGATTACACAGATTACCCCCGTGAGGAATTTTTTTTAATGAATGTTTCATTTGATATATATTTTTCAATTTAGTTCTATTGTTTAAATTTTTATTAACACACACCCAATCCCGCACGTGCGAGACCAAGTGCCCGATGGTTCTATTCCTTCACGAATCTTTTAGTATCAATCCCATTCTCAGTTTTCATTTGAAGAAAATAAATGCCTGCGGGAAGAGTTTTGACATTGATGGTCATATCGCCACTCCATCGTAACTTTTCTTCCTGAATTATTTCTCCAATTACATTCATTATAGAAACAATAGCTGTTCCTCTAATATGTGATGAAGTGTGAATAGTGAGTTGATCAGAGGCCGGATTGGGAGAAAGAGAAAATAAATTGTTAATAGAAAACTCATTAATACCTACATCATGTGCGATAGTAATACCTACTGAAATCTGGCAGCCATTTGGAGCTGTTACAGCCACGTTGTAATTGCCCCCGTGACTAACAATGAGGAATGTATCGGATGCTCCGGGAATTAAAGTGGTACTATCATACCATTGATAAGAAGCGTATAACGTATCAGTAGTACAAAATAGTGTATCATGATGCTGTGTTATTACAGGCGTTGGCGGAGGAGCAAGCGATTTGATAAAATTGATAAATGTAAGAGAGTCCCTGTTGCCCCTGTCATCGGTAACAACAAGCTTAACATTATAAGAGCCAGCCGAATCATAACATATACCCTGTGGATTTTGATCTATGCTTGACGAAGGAACGCCTCCCGGGAAACTCCATTGACTCGAAACGATATTATTAGTAAGACCATTATAATTGATACATGCTTTGCCACAGAATGTCGTATCACTTGCTTGAAAATCAGGAGCAAGGTTAATGCACTTACTGCAAGGGCAAAACTTTACCAGGAGAGCATTATCAGTAACATTACCAAAATAATCCTCAAAGCCGCCTGAGACAAGCATACTATTGGAAGCACCCCACCCTTGGGTATTAGGACCTAATGTAGTCATTGCCATATACACATTTCCGGCAGTATCCAAAGCAACACTGCTGTTCGATGTCCCCACTCCGTAATAAGTAGCGCATTGGCGGTTGCCGTTAGCATCAAATTTCACAAGGAAATAGTCGGTTGGTTTTAGTATATAGTTGGGGTCATTTACGTAATTATCTTGAAACCCTCCCGAGGCGATGCCGAATTCACTGCCGGTTACTCCTGCCATCCACACATTACCCGCAGCATCGGTGGCGGCGGTGCGACCCAAATTATCTCCCGCATTTCCCGCACCACCATAGTAAGTAGCCCATAAGCGGTTGCCGTCACCATCAAATTTTACAAGAAAGGCATTTGTCAATGCTAATGCTATATTTATACTATCATAAGTATCCTGAAACGCTCCGGGTGAAGCGATGCCGGTGGGGCTGAAGGTTGATCCTGTCACATATACATTCCCTGCAACATCGGTGGCTACGCCAGCACCATAATCCTCGTAAGGACCTCCATAGTAAGTAGCCCAGAGGCGATTGCCGGAAGCATCAAATTTTACAAGGAAGACATTCGTTAAAGGGTCCCCTACAGCATCCGTACCAGTCGCTGATAAAGTATTCTGAAACCCTCCCGAGGCGATGCCGGTGGCGGAGCTGGTTGTTCCGCTCAGATAGACATTCCCCGCAGCATCGGTGGCAACGCTGGTAGTAGAGTTAAAAATAACTATTCCGTAGTAAGTAGCCCAAAGGCGCTTGCCATTGGTATCAAATTTTACAAGGAAGGCACTCATTAAAGGGTTCCCTACAGCATCCGTACCAGTCGCTGATAAAGTATCCTGAAACCCTCCCGAGGCGAGCCCGGTGTCCAGGGTTATTCCTGCCAGATAGACATTACCTGCAGCATCGGTGGCAACGTTGTTACCATAAGTATTTGGGGCGGGATCACCAGCATACACCGGTGGTCCCCCATAATAAGTACCCCAGAGGCGGTTGCCACTGGCATCAAATTTTACCAGGTAAGCATTCTGCACCCAACCACAACTATTAGATTGTCCCTGAAAAAAAGGATAACTCGTCGACAGATTCCCTAAACTATCCTGAAATGCTCCGGGCGTGGCGATGTTGACATAGCTATCGGTTGTTCCTGCCATATATACATTAGCCGCAGCATCGGTAGCAATACTGTTACCCTGAGTCGCATCTCCGTCGAGACGCATTGGCATTGCTCCGTAATAAGTAGCCCAGAAGCGGGTGTTTTGGGCTGATGCAAATTGCGGGATGAATACTGATTTTAAAAATGTGGCTGCGAAAATGAAGACAAGTAATTTTCTTTTCATTTGAAAATGATTACACAGATTTAAAAAAAGATTTCGACGTGATATTTCGACAAGCTCAACAATCAACTCAATCGAACGATTACACAGATTACCCCTGCGAGGCAACTTTTTCATTGAATGTTTCATTTGATATAGATTTTTCATTTTAGTTTTATTGTTGAAATTTTTGGCCTCATCCGCCCTTCGGGCACCTTCTCCAAAGGAGAAGGGAACAAATGAGGAATTTATTCTTTTACAAATCTTTTTGTATCAATCCCGTTGTCTGTTTTCATTTGAAGAAAATAAATGCCCGGAGGAATATTTTTGATGTCTAAGACTATATCATTACTCCACTTTAATTTCTCCTCCTGTATTATTTCTCCAAGCACATTTATAATAGAAACGATTGCTTTTCCGGCAATGCGGGAAGATGATGTATGAATAATGAGCTGATCAGAAGCAGGATCAGGATAAAGAGAAATAAAATTGTTATCAGAAAATTCATTAAAGCCAACGTCGTGGGCGATATTAATACCGACGGAAATGTTGCAGCCAAACTCATTTGACACCTTCACGTTGTAATTGCCACCGTGAGCGACAACGAGGAAAGTGTCTGTTGCGCCCGGAATAAGAGTTGTACTATCATACCATTGATAAGAAGTATAGGAAGAATTAGTACTGCAAAACAGTGTGTCATGATGTTGTGTTATTACAGGTGTAGGCGGAGGAGGAAGCACCTTGATAAAATTGGTAAATGTGAGTGAGTCCCTGTTGCCCCTGTCATCAAAAACAATAAGCTTAACATCGTAAGAGCCTGCTGAATCATAACATATACCCTGTGGATTTTGGAATACGCTTGATGAAGGAGTGCCTCCAGGGAAACTCCATTGACATGAAGCGACATTTATACTAAGATCAGTAAAGTTAATACATGCTTTGCCACAGAATGTCGTGGCACTTGCTTGAAAAGCAGGAGCAAGGTTAATGCCCTTACTGCAGGGGAAAAACTTTGCCAGTAGAGCATCAGAACCATAATTAGAACCATAATAAAAAGCAGTATCCTGAAAGCCTTGTGTGGCCCAGAAAGTATTGGAAATATCCGACCAGGAATCGTAAGTAGTCATTGCCGCATACACATTTCCTGCAGTATCCAAAGCAACACTTACATTATAACCATTTTCAGTATAGATGGGAAGGGGAGTAGTGGTTATCCCGTAATAAGTAGCGCATTGGCGGTTGCCGCTGGCATCAAACTTCACAAGGAACCCCATTGTGTTACTCTCTTTGTCAGTAGCAATACCGGTCCCATCATAAATATCCAGAAACCCTCCCGAGGCGACGCCGGAAGAACTACTGGTCGCTCCTGCCATCCATATATTACCCGCAGCATCGGTGGCGGCGGTGTAACCCCAATCATCTCCATCATCTCCACCTCCATAGTAAGTTGCCCATAAGCGGTTGCCTGCCCCATCAAATTTTACAAGAAAGGCATTCTGGAATCCCTTTGCTATCTTTATACTATCATAAGTATCCTGAAACGCTCCGGGTGAGGCGATGCCCGTTGGGCTGTAGGTTTGTCCTGTCACAAATACATTACCTGAAGCATCGGTGGCTACGCCATTACCAGCATCCCCATACAGTCCACCATAATAAGTAGCCCAAAGGCGATTGCCGGAAGCATCAAATTTTACAAG
>PLYJ01000269.1 GCA_003151745.1 Bacteroidota bacterium | reverse complement strand
ATCATACCATTGATAAGAAGTATAACTTGGATCAGTGCTGCAAAACAGTGTGTCATGATGCTGTGTTATAACGGGAGTTGGCGGAGAAACAAACACTTTGATAAAATTGGTAAACGTAATCGTGTCGCTGCCTACGTTGTTGGAAGCAATGAGCGTAGTATTAAAAGTGCCTGCCGAATTATAACATATACCCTGTGGATTTTGACTTGTACTTGACGAAGGAGCGCCACCGGGGAAACTCCATTGCCATGAAGTGACATTTGTACTGGAATCAGAATAATTAATACATTCAGGGGCACATAATGTAGAGTCACTTGATTGAAAATTAGCAACAGGTATAATGATGCAATTGCTGCATGGGCAAAATTTTACCAGGAACGCATCCTGATTACCACCATACGTATTTTGAAAGCCGCCTGAAGCAATATCGGTGCCGGAAGAGTCCAAGGTGTATGATGCCAGATACACATTTCCGGCATTATCCAAAGCAACACCTTCGTTAGCAGGACCACCTTTGGGAATTCCGCTTTGGATGGAGCCATAATAAGTAGCGCATTTGCGGTTGCCGTCGGCATCAAACTTTACCAGGAATGAAGTAGCGGCATCATCTATAATAGTATCAACGACTTCAGTATTCTGAAATCCTCCTGAGGCGATGCTGTCGGTGCTGTTGGTTACTCCTGCCAGCCACACATTACCTGCAGCATCGGTGGCCACGCTCTTGCCAAGATCGTCTCCTGATGCACCATAGTAAGTAGCCCAAAGGCGGTTACCATTAGGATCAAATTTTACAAGGTAAGCATCATTTTTAACGTATGTGGGTTGGTAGCCGCCAAAAGTGTTCTGAAACCCGCCAAAGGCGATGCCGGCACTATCTACGGTTTCCCCTGTCATATATACATTGCCTGAAGCATCGGTGGCTACACCATTACCCTCAGTCACTCCCCCCCCAGGCTGAGCTGCTCCTCCATAATAAGTAGCCCAAAGGCGGTTACCATTAGCATTAAATTTTACAAGGAAGGCACTTGCGTCACCCCCACCATAAGTATTCTGAAACCCCCCAAAGGCGATGCTGTCGGTGCTGGAGGTATGTCCTGTCATAAAAACATTACCCGAAGCATCGGTGGATACCGCATTAGCATACGTGAACATGTATGCTTGAGTACCCCCCCCATAGTAGGTAGCCCAAAGGCGGTTACCATTAGCATCAAATTTTACAAGGAAGGCATCTCCGCTGCCAACAAAAGTATTCTGAAACCCTCCGGAAGCGATGCTGTCGGTGCTCGTGGTGAGTCCTGCCAGGTACACATTTCCTGAAGCATCGGTAGCTACGCTGACCGCAATATTCTCATATCCTGTTCCACCATAGTAAGTAGCCCAAAGGCGGTTGCCATTGGCATCAAATTTTACAAGGAAGGCATCTACGGCTCCTTCTAAAGAATCCTGAAACCCTCCCGAAGCCAAACCGGGGTTCTCGGTGGCTCCTGCCAGGTACACATTTCCTGAAGCATCGGTAGCTACGCTCGTACCATAATCCTGTCCTTTTCCACCATAGTAAGTACCCCAGATGCGGGAGTTTTGGGCTGATGCAAATTGCGGGATGAATACTGATTTAAAAAATGCTGCTAAGAGAGCGAAAGTGAGTAGTTGGTTTTTCATAAGATTTGAAGTTTAAAGTTTAGTTTAAGTTTTGATTATAGTTGTTTGCCACAGATTCACAGATTATTATTTTTTACACACCCCTATTCCCCTCTCGCCATAGCACAAGCCCAACCCACAGAGGGGACTCAGCACTGAAGTTAGTTGGAAGCCCCGCACCCCGACCCGTCGGGGCAGGCTGTGCGGGACGCGTTGGATTCCCCCTTGTGAAGGGGGTTAAGGGGATGTTGCTTATTTTCTCTACTTTTGCAGAGATGAAAACCACTCTCACTTTTGAATCAGTTACGGAGGATAAGCTAAAGCTGCTTATCCGCGTTGCTGTTGAAATGGGTATTAAGTTGGAAGATGAGCCTGCCCATGTTTCAGAACCGCGGGCATCATACAATCGCAATGAGCCGGTAAAGAAAACAGCTTTCCTTATTGAAGCGTCATCTGCGCAAAAGCTTGACTTGTTTCTGAAAGTAGCAGGCGAAATGGGAATACTGTTATTTCCTTTTTCATTGGAACAGGCAGAAGACATGCTGCTTGCTGAAAACTCGCTGAAAGAAGAATGGCTTGCACCGGAAAACGACCATTGGGATGAATTTCTGAAAACCCATAAAATCGCCTGATTTGTGTATAGCCAGGGTGACATCATAGCTATTGACTTTCCCTTCACCGATGGCGAAGGAAGAAAGGTTCGTCCTGCTTTAATCATTTCTAATAATCTCATTTCCTCAACGGGTGATGTGATTGTCGTGGCGATTACCAGCCGCAACTCGCTCCCGGACTTTTTATTAGAAATAGACAATGCCTTACTCTCACAACCTTTACCTAAACAAAGCTTTATTCGCTTCCACCGGTTACACACATTGCATACTTCGCTCATACAACACAAGGTGAGTGTAGCTTCTCCAAAATTGCTTGATATGGTTCGTGACAAAATCATGTCAGTAATTTCATAGCTTATATTCTTTACCCCGTTGGTTAGACAAGCTACGGGGTTTATCATTCTTTCATAATTCATAGCAATTCGTAATTCGTATTTATTCGTTATTCGCAGATGACTAATCTTTTATTAAGAATTTTATTACCGCTGGATAACCTGATGATATATATACCCTGGGAAAGCTGATCTGATTTTGCATCAAAGAGCACCTGGTATTTGCCGGGATGTTGATTGCTGTTTACCATAATCTTTACACGGTTTCCAATGGCATCAAAAACTTCAAGGCTTACATCTGTTGCATTGACAAGCGTATAGCTGATCATTGCATTTGCTTTAGCCGGGTTGGGCTGTATATTGAATTGGACTACTGACGCCAACGCCTCATTTAATCCAACAGGAAGTATGTTCACCGTGTCCGCCGATACAGTAGGACCACAATGATTGTATGCATACAGCCATACTATATATGAACCTACACCCGGAAAAGTATGGAAAGCCGGGGAAGAGGTAGTAGTTGAAGAGCCTGAACCGTCTTCCCACATCCACACACAGGAATCGGCAGTAACAGCATTTGCTGAAAACGTTACATCATTGCCAGCTACAGAGTATGAAAAACCACTTGTTTCAAAGCTTCCCCCTGATTGCTGATAAAGTGTGATGGGCACTGCCACCCAATTATTCTTGTGATCCTGAAACAGAAAATGATTATCGGGATCAGTAATAGATACTATATAATAATCTCCGTTGCATGTGCCGGCAGGAAGAATAATTCCCGGTGCATTTTCACTTTCATCGTATGTGTCAACAGCAGCCGGATAAATGCCCTGGTCAACGCCGCAGCCACTAACGGAGCCGAAATTTGCGTTGGGAATATCTGAATTTTCTAAAACATGCCCTGCACTGTCCACACAATATCCATAATTAAAATTGCAATCACTAAGGTTCACAAGACAGAAGCTTGTTTTAGTTGCTGAGACTGTGACGGGCCAGGTAGTTGCATCAGGATTTGAAGTTGACCTGCGAAGGGTATAGGAAGACCAGTCGTCCACGTGCGTATGTCCATGCGCGGGATCATAAAACATCTTTCCGGCAGGACGGTCATAGTATGTCATGGTGTTGCCGCTGCGATGGTAAATGCGCTGGTTTACTAATTGCTTGACAGGGGTGCTATCAGGGCACAACGTGTCGAGGCAGGAAACAGGGGTAGTGCCGCAAAAGCAGCTATCTATGCCATGAACCTCCAGGGGACCCCAGCCGATATTCGGAGTAGAGTTACTAAAAATAAGGTGTCCAGGCGATTCTGAATGATGCAACATGATGTCCCTTGCAGAGGCAGTCATTTCAGGCAGCAAATCGCAGTCGGTAGAAACACCATCAGGACATTTGCATCCGGCGGGGTTTGAAAAGGAACATCCCGTAAACACGGGAGTGGGAGGAGGATTGTTGCCAAAGGTTATACTGAAATAATCAACGGAACCGGTATCGCTGAATGTAAATAAATCCTTGACTATTAAGTTCCATACACCGTTTGGATTTAAACCCGCATTGAATGTGTTGAGCGATTGCTCGGGATAATAGGAGCCGATGAAAGGAGCAACACCCTGAAATATCCAGCCATTCACGGCATTTTCTTCAAAGCAGGTACCGTAATAGCCACCTCCGTCGTCACCGCCTTTCTGATCAGCCAACATAATGATGCTGTCATTGGGCGCGCGCAACATGACACGCAAATCTGCCACAGTAGTACATCTGATGTCGAGGCATACTGTTACCAAACCAAAGGAAGAGCTTGTTGCATTAGGCAATCCTGAAACATAAATAGGTACGCTGAGCGTGTCGCCATTCACAGGGATGGTATATAGGGAATCATTCGTGAATGTCTGCGCAGGCACAATAAAAGAAAACACGCAACAGCAAATTGCGCAGAGCAGTATAGATAAAGAGTGTGAAGGGTATAACTTTCTTCTCATCAGATGCAAAGTTAAAGCGGTAGCTCCTTTGTTCAAATCATATAAAAATATGATTTGATGGTTTTTTGAGGGGAAAGGAAGGGAAATGATGTGCAAATGTGCAGATTTGCAGATAAAAGGCCTCACCCCCGGCCCCTCTCCAAAAGAGAGGGGAGTAAAACCACCCACAAGGGGGAATTAGACTAAATTTTTTGGAAATACTTTATTGACAGCATCAGCGCGAGAATGGACCTGAAGCTTTTCATAAATATGCATGATATGAGTGCGCAACGTTCCTATATTAATACCCATTTTGTCTGCAATTATTTTATAAGGATGCCCCTTTCCAAGAAGGTTCAGCACTTCTCTTTCCTTAATGGTTAAAGCATTAATCAACGTTGTATTCTTATGCTTGCCTGAAAAAGAATTTACAATTTTCCTTGCCACTAATGGTGACATCGGAGAACCACCTGAAGATATTTGCGTGATGGCTTCTGTCAAATCGGTATTTGAAATATTTTTCAGTACATAACCGGTAGCACCTGCACACAGGGCATCATAAATTTTATCATCGTCTTCGAAATTGGTACATATTAAAAAATGGACATCAGGACGTATTTTCTTAAGTTGTTCAACACATTCTATTCCGCTTATACCAGGAAGTCCAATGTCCATTAAAATAACCTGTACATCGAGATGCTTAAAACATTTAATTAAGGATTCCGCATCCTCGAATGTGCCGGCGCAATAAAAATCAGGCAAGGAATCAATCATGACTTTTAAGCCCTCCCGGATTTGTTTTTGATCCTCTACAATTGCAACGTGTATTGTCATTTGACAAGAAATTAAAGTTTATGCAAAAATACGCAGGTTATAAATGATTGCCATCATATAAAAATATGGCACTTTGAGGTTCGCACTGAATTTCATTATATGTGGTGTCCTTTCGAATTTAGGCCAATTCTTATTTTGAGGCGCTGGAGCATTGATTAAATAATCAAAAAATTCATTTTTGTATTTTTAGTTTTAATTAATTCTAACTTTCTTTCACGAGCCATATTCTTTATTTCCTTTTCTCTTGCTATAGCTTCACGAGCAGCATCATAAATTTCAAAATATAGGAGTTTATGGCAGTGATATTTTGATGCGAAATGATTAGTATTTCCCCGCTCTTTATAATGTTCCGATATTCTTCTTCTTAAATCATTTGTTATCCCTGTGTACAACACGGTCTTACCAGGATTAGTTGTGATATATACATAATAAAAAATACCGCTGCTGATTTTCATAGTAAAAGTAGTTGCAAATTTCTAAAAAGTTCCTTTCAGGATGACGCTTTAGGAAGTTAAGGTGGGGGGAAAGAGGGCGGCGAAGCCGCCCTCTTTCCCCCCACCACCATCGAACAAATATGTCATCCTGAAAGGAACTTTTTGCAAGTTGCTGTAATCTTCATTAGCCCCTAAAAAGATTTCTAACATGCCATCACCTCAAAATAAGAATTAGCCTAAATTCAGGGTTGTCATTATGCAAAAGTTCCGCTGATCTCAATCCTCGTACCACTTCCTTTTTCTGATACTATTTCAAATTTTCCTTTAATCTCTTCTATTCGCTTGCGCATGTTACCAAGTCCGCTATGGTGAACGGGCATGGAATTATAATCAATTCCTTTGCCGTTATCTTCAATTTTGAAATTGAATTTTTTATTTTCATTTATACTCAATAAAACTTCAACTTTGCTTGCGCCGCTATACTTGACACTGTTATTCAGCGCTTCTTTCAACACAAAAATAAGATTACGGCTTATGTCATTTTCCAACTTAATCGGAGGCGCGTCATCCGGCAGGTTAAGTGAATAGTCAATGGACGCTTTATCCAAATATTTAGGAACGTAATTCCTCATATAAAAAAGCATAGCTTCGAGGGTATCATTTTCAGGGTTGGTAGCCCATACGAGTTCTCTGAGTTTTTCAGTTACTTGACGGGATTGGGTTTTGACAGCATCCGACATCTCTAACATAGCAACATTTTCTTTACATTCCATTTTGGCTTCAGATTGCACACAAATCATGGAAATGGAAGTTAAGCCGGACCCAATTTCGTCATGAAGGTCTCGCGAAATTTTTTGCCTTATTTCATTGGCTTTTGCCAATTGAGCAGCTTTATTTTTTATCCGGATATTTCGGAACCCTATAAATGCCATTCCCAGAATTGAAGTAGCTAATAAGAATGCGCTATACTTAATGATTATCTGCTTTTTTACTTCAGCATCTTTTATTTTATTCTCGCTGTTTAATATTGCAATCTCCTTGTCCTTTTTCTCTGTTTCATATTTTGTCATCATTTCAATTATCTGCTTGTTGCTGCTCTCATTCAATAAGCTGTCTTTGAATGCTGAGAAAAGCATGTGATACATATAGGCATTTTTGTAATCTCCAATTGAATCTGACAATTCCGCCAGGCCGCTATATGCTTCACTTAACCCTTTCTTATCCCCTATTTCTTTATCTACCTGCAAGGCAGCTAAATAATTTTTTCTTGCCTCATTGTAGTTTCTCTGGTTAATAAAAACATTCCCGATATTATTGTACTCTGAAGCTATACCAAGTTTGTTTCCAATTTCTTCATATATTTTTAAAGAGGCTAAAAAGCTTTTCAGTGCAGCAGCATGGTTGCCCTGACTACCGGTGATTGCACCAATATAGTTGTAAGAGTTAGCAATGCTTGCTTTGTCTCCGATTTGCTCTCTAATCTTTAAAGCCCGTTCACTATTTGTCAATGCTTCGGCATAATTATGCTGAGTAAAATAAATATTTGCAATATTATTATAGCAGATGGCAATTGCTCTTTCGCTTTTTCCTATCTGTTGATATAATTGCAAAGCAAACAACTCGCTTTTTATTGCTTCTGCATAGTTCTTTTCATACGTATAAATAATACCGATATTTCCATAGACTATCGCGATATTCTTTTTGGGACCAAATTCTTCCCAAACTTTTAACGCCTGCAAATAATTTTTTAATGCTTTCGTGTAATCGCCCTGTTTAAGATAAACATTGCCAGTATTGTTGTAAGAGGAAGCAATACCTTTTTTAAATTGCGTTTTTTCAGCCAAATCTTTTGCCGCAGAAGCATAGGTCATTGCGCTGTCAAAACCCCCTTTGTCTATTAAATTACTGGCTAAAGCGTTAAGAATATTTATCTTGTTGGTGTCATCCTTTGCTGTTTGCAATACGGTTTTAAGAGAATCGATTTTATTGTTTTGAGCATTAGCAAAATGTGGGAATAGAATAATTGCAAGAAAAACTGGCATATATAATAACTTACTGAAGAAAAAAAGCTTACATTTCCTTGTGATAAAGGAAAAAGGAAAATTTATGTGTGGTTCTTTCAGCATGCCTTTTAACAGGTGATATACGATTATTCAAATATACTCAAAAGGCGGCAAAGGTAAAAGAAAAGGATTTAGAGATGAGGACGCAATGTGATAATGCAATTCAAACGGGTGCAAAGTAAAGAAGTGTAAGGGGTTAATCGAACCCATATTTTTGTATGGGTATGGCAGTTGATTAATGCTTAAGAAACGGGATTGCCAATAAGAGATATTTCATTAAGCATCCCTTTATCAAGTGGTTTATTCAGAAACATGCTTACATACTTGTTATTTTTTGCCCGCTCAAGATCGCCGCGATAAAGTGATGTGGAAAGCATCATGACGGTGCATTTTTTCTTTATTACTTCTGGAAGGTTTTTATATTCTTCCAGGAAATCGAAGCCGTCCATTGCCGGCATCCTGAGGGCAAGAAAAATAAAATTTGGCAGCTCATCTGGCGTACCGGCTAATGATTTAAGATACTCTAATGCACTCTCTGCTGATTCCTTAATAATGATTTCTTTGGCAAAGGCATACTTTTTAATGGTTTTGGTTGCTATGTAACGATCAACTGCATCATCATCAATAACCAATATTTTTTTGTAGCATGGCGTTTGATTTAATTCATTCATATCATTATTATACCTCTTTGATTGCTTTTAGTTAGTCGTTGTAAGTCTCAAATGCATGTAGTGGCTTGAGCTACAAGATGGTTAACTTGCTGTTTTTGACTTTGCAGTCCCGCACGTGCGCATAGGCGTCAACCTAAGAAACGTTATCAGGTCGCTCCTAACGGAGCTACATGTNNACGCGTATGCGCACGTGCGGGATTCGCAAAGAAATAAAAAAGGCATTCCTGCTAAGAATGCCTTTAATGATTGTATTCCCTAAGATCGAGAAAAGATTATTTCACAGCCATCTGCGAATTATCCAGCACATCCATTACTTCTTTCACTGATTTTGCAGATTGGTTTAAAAGAGCCATCTCATCTTTGGTAAGCTTGAGTTCAATGACTTCTTCTATTCCCTTTTTACCCAGCTTCACAGGCACACCAAGATAAATATCTTTAAGTCCGTATTGTCCCTGTAGCCATGCACAGCATGGAAAAATTCTTTTCTGGTCTTTTATAATGGCTTTCACCATTTGTGCGGCAGCAGCACCGGGCGCATACCATGCAGATGTTCCCATCAGGTTCACGAGTTCACCACCGCCTTTCTTCGTGCGTTCAATAATTGCATTTAATTTTTCCGTTGAGATCAGCTCGGTAACAGGAATGCCTGCAACAGTGGTGTATCGCGGCAAGGGAACCATCGTATCTCCATGCCCTCCCATCAATACTGCCTGGATATCTTTCGGAGAAGTATTTAATGCTTCAGCAAGAAATGATTTGTAACGCGCAGTGTCGAGAATTCCTGCCATGCCAAACACACGTGAGGAATCAATATTCGCTGTGCGATAAGCACAATACGTCATCACATCAAGCGGATTGGAAACAACGACGATGATCGTGTTTGGAGAATGCTTCATGATATTCTCCGTTACGCCTTTCACAATACCGGCATTGGTAGCAATCAAATCATCGCGGCTCATGCCCGGCTTGCGCGGCAAGCCGGAGGTGATGACCACTACATCTGATCCTGCGGTTTTTGAATAATCATTGGTTGATCCTATAACGCGCGTGTCATAAAGATCAATAGGCGAAGTTTGCCAGATGTCTAATGACTTGCCTTCCGCAGTTCCTTCTTTAATATCAAGCAATACCACTTCATGAACAAAATCATCCTGTGCGATGACATTAGCACAGGTTGCCCCCACGTTGCCTGCGCCTACTACAGTTACTTTCATAGCTTAAAAATTTAAAATAAGATTGACGGCAAAATTAGAAAAGATTATGATTGAAAAAATCGATATTACGTATTTAAAATTAAGCCGCAGATTCGCAGATTTAAAAAAGGTTTTAGCTTAGTTTATACGCGTCGCTCTACTTTGGAGCGGGGTTGGGGTGAGGCCCTTATCTTGCCAATATGATTCGCTGTGTATGAGATTCATTGCCCGTTTTCAGCTCAACAAAATAAAAGCCGTTGGAGAAGGCTGATGCATCAAGCTGGTAGAGGCCTCCATTCGTTCCGCTGAACTGCTTGCTTTGAAGCTTCTGGCCGAATACATCATAGATATTAATCTCAAATGAATTTTCATTTGTAAGCTTAACCAGCACATTGATGCTGTTGCCGGAATTCGGATTCGGAAAAACGGTATATGTTTGAACATGATCTGATTCAACCACGTCGGCAGATGCCACAGGACACATAATGGGAAAAATAAAATTGGATACGTTAATTCCCCATGATGCCACGCTGGAATATTGGTACCAGCCTCCTGTCTGAAGCTCCCAGGCAGTGCCGGGCTCGCTGTCCCCGCTTAAATTTGTAATAAGAGCAAGCGTATCGGTAGGGTTAGTATAGCTAAACTGAATGCCACAATAAAAAGAAGAAGCACCTACCGTTACAGGTGAAGCAAAATGGACCATAGTAACTGTATGATTCGCATGATCTGTTTGTGCTATGAGATAGTTAACAGGCTGTGAGCCAAGAGTAGAATTGGGAGCGCCCAATGCGCCGTTACTATCCCACACTTTCGCACTGAAAGTTGATGAAGAATCAGCGGCATGAGCCACACCAAAATCAAGTATTACCCCTGTAACCTGGAAAGTACTGTTGTATCCTGTAAATTTATCTGCCTTGGCTATATCATGGTAACAGTTATGCCCGGCCATGTATCCCCATGCGCCGCCGCCGCAATTGCCCGGAGAAACTTTATATAGTACCAGGCTATCACCGGCATGAAGATTATCCAGCGTGTCGCATGGGCCGCTGCCGGTGAATACAGTGATATAAGCGCTCTTTGTTTTAGTGTTGGAACCAAGAGAGTTCGTAGCGGTAAGGGACACTGCATAAGTTCCTGCTGCATTATAGACTACGTTACTGGGATTTTGCAAAGTGGAAACACCCGGACTGCCCCCGGTGAATGTCCAGCTCCAGCTTGTCGGAGTATTGATTGAAAGATCCGTAAAGTTAACACTTCCACCAACGGATATGAATCTTTTGTTTGCTGAAAAATCGGCAACAGGAGCAGAAGGAGCAGCAACATTACAGGCAGTGGATGCCGCTTCATTTACACGAAAAGAAGAGTGCATCATCACTGTTTGCACGCGTGCCTTTTGATCATTGGTAAACATGTGTGCGCAATTATCGTTCGTGTAATCCATGTAGTTCATAAACATTTCTCCGTTTGAATCTGCTCCGCAGGAATTGTAAGCATTGTGCGGGAAAGAAGGGCAGCCGGTATTATAAGTAACAGCAGGAGGAGTATCCGCACAGTAATCGTTCCCACAGTTAGCATCGCCCCATATATGATGAAGGCCGAAGCAATGACCAATTTCATGCGTGGTAACCTTTCCAAGATTATAAGGAGGACTCACATTGCCAACAGTCCCAAAAGCGAGATATTCAATGACGACCCCATCATTGGTTGAATCGGAAATGTAATTCAAATCCGACAATGTTGATCCCGGCGGATATAATGCGTAACCGAGAACGCCGCCGGTAAGTTCTGTCACCCAAATATTAAGATACCTGTTAGGATCCCAAATTGTTACGGGCTTGATGGTTGGATCAAAATAAGTCAGGTTGTAGGGAGGAGTTGAGAAGCCCTTCGTGTTTCTGTTTACACGATCTATGCCTGTGGTTGCATTACCGTTCGGATCAGTCTGCGCAAGGCAAAAAGTAATTTCCATATCGGCAACTACAGGCTGCCACACTACAGGAGTGCTCGTCCAGTCCGTGTTCAGCTTCTTCCAATTCTGGTTGAGCGCATCTATTTGAGAATTAATCTGCGCTGCACTAATATTGCTGCCGCTGCCAATTGCTTCTCCATTATTAATAACATGCACTACAACAGGAATGTTAAAAGCGTTTTGTATTCTCAGATAAGCTCCGTTTGCTTTATCTGCTTCCATCTCCTGCTGTATCCAGGTCTCCAGCCCGGAAGGAAAATCAGGAGTGCCGCACATTCCCCGCGAAGGAAAAAGAGGAGAGGTGTGTGTTTGATTTTCCGAGGGTCTGTCTTGATACGGGTATCTTATCGCCTGCTGTTCTAATCTGTGCTGCTGCACTCAAGCACAATGCCACTGCAGATAGTACAAGAAGTAAATTTTTATTCATAACGTTAATAAAACAGATCAACTTGGAAATTAGCTGATTTGAAAATGAATGCGGATTACATCTTCACATCTTCAAATTAACAAATCTTAAAATCATTTTCTACACATCAATATTCGCATACTTCGCGTTCTTCTCGATGAACTCCCTGCGTGGCGGAACATCGTCACCCATGAGCATGGAGAAAATACGACCTGCCTCAGGCTCGCTGTCAATAGTTACCTGGCGCAACGTGCGTGATTCAGGATTCATCGTGGTTTCCCATAATTGTTCCGCATTCATTTCACCAAGACCTTTATAACGCTGCGTGTTCACACTTTCTTCTTTACCGTCTTTAGCAAGCTCTTTTATGGCGGCTTGCCTTTCTTCATCATTCCAGCAATATTTCTGCTCCTTGCCTTTCTTAACAAGATAGAGTGGGGGAGTGGCTATATATACAAATCCCTGCTCAATAAGCGCCCTCAGGTAACGGAAAAAGAAAGTAAGAATAAGCGTGGTGATGTGACTGCCATCCACGTCAGCATCGGTCATGATCACAATCTTGTGATAACGAAGCTTCGTTGAATTAAGCGCTTTGGAATCCTCAGCCGTACCCATGGAAACACCAAGTGCGGTAAAAATATTTTTTATTTCTTCGTTGTCGTAAATCCTGTACTCCATGGCTTTTTCCACGTTGAGGATTTTACCGCGCAAAGGAAGTATAGCCTGAAAGGCACGATTACGGCCTTGTTTAGCCGTTCCTCCTGCCGAATCTCCCTCTACTAAATATATCTCACACAGCGAAGGATCTGCTTCGCTGCAATCGGCCAATTTTCCGGGAAGGCCTGTGCCGATGAGCACATTCTTACGTTGCACCAGCTCACGGGCTTTACGCGCAGCATGACGCGCAGTGGCAGCAAGAATTACCTTGTCAACGATCATCTTCGCTTCTTTCGGATGTTCTTCGAGATAATAACTCAACATGTCACTCACTGCCTGATCTACAGCGCCCATCACATCGCTGTTGCCCAGCTTGGTTTTTGTCTGCCCTTCAAATTGCGGCTCCTGAACTTTTACAGAGATAACAGCCGTCAAACCTTCACGAAAATCATCACCTGCAATTTCGATTTTTACTTTTTGAAGCATGCCTGACTTATCGGCATAGCTCTTCAGTGTCCTTGTCAGCGCCCTGCGGAAGCCCGCTAAGTGCGTACCGCCTTCATGCGTGTTGATGTTGTTTACATAGGAATGTACGTTCTCATTAAAGGAATCGTTGTATTGCATGGCGACTTCCACCGGAACACCGCCACGTTCTCCTTCAATATATATAGGCTCGGCAATCAGATGCTGTCTTGTTGCATCGAGAAACTGTACAAACTCTTTCAAGCCACCCTGGCTGAAAAACTGATCGCTCTGTTGCTTGCCTTCAGCATCCGTTTCGCGCTCATCGGTAATATTCAGGTGAATACCTTTATTCAGGAAAGAAAGCTCACGAAGGCGTGAAACCAACGTATCATAATGATAAACCCCCGTCGTAAAAATAGTAGTGTCAGGATGAAAAGTAACTTCCGTGCCTGTGCGATCTGTTTCGCCGATCACCTTTACATCAAACAACGGCTTGCCGCGTTCATATTCCTGGGTAAATATTTTTCCTTCTCTATATATAGTTACCTTGAGATGTGTTGACAAGGCATTCACCACGCTTATACCCACGCCATGCAATCCACCTGAAACTTTGTAAGAATCTTTATCAAACTTACCTCCCGCGTGAAGCACTGTCATCACCACTTCCAGGGCGCTCTTCTTTTCCTTCGTCATGATGTCGGTAGGAATGCCGCGCCCGTCATCCTTCACCGTGATTGAATTATCAGGATGAATAAAAACATCTATGTTGCGGCAATAGCCTGCCAGCGCTTCGTCAATGGAATTGTCCACAACTTCATACACCAGGTGATGCAATCCTTTCGCGCTGATGTCGCCAATATACATGGCAGGGCGCTTGCGCACCGCTTCCAGCCCTTCCAGCACCTGTATGCTGTCGGCGCCGTAATCATTTGACTTTGCTGTTTTCTCTTTCACTAATTCGTCCATTTTGTTTTATTAAAAAATCTTATTTTTCTGTAAAATATTTTTGATTGAAAGGGAGAGATGCATTTGCATTTTCCCATAAAAAAATGCCGATGATGCTTTTAAACACTCAGCATTTATAAACACTCAGCATTTAAGATGCTTCAAATATAGGCAATTTAACCCGAACTTTCCTACTTTTTCAGGACAAAAAGCAAACTTTTTTTATTGCCCCAAAATGGTCTTTTTTTAGAGGGTTTTATATAAAAAAAGACCCGCCCCCGCATGATGCGGAAACGAGTCCTTTTCGCTTAATCCTTGTTCAGTAACTTCCTTCTCCGCAACATGGCGGGGAATTAAAATCCGAACACTGCTTCATCAACCCAGGATGCTCACCGTCACAGCAACGGATGTTGCTCCGTCGCCTTCATTGTTCACCGGCACAATCCAGTAGGTGTACGTCTGTACAGCCCCTGTTTCGTTGGTGTCAATGAATGACGTTTTGCTGGTGGTGGCAACCTGCACGGCAGTGGCAAAGCTGGTGGTAGCAGCCCTCATCACCCTGTAGAGATACACATTCCCTTTGGGGGTGTTAAGAGGCCTTTTCCACCTGAACTTCACCTGGTTAGGATTCAGGTTTGATGAAACCATCTTCCTGAAGCCAACTACCGGGTCAAGCACGCCCTGCGGCGTCGGATCGCCTTTCAGGCCGAAACCGCTGGCGCCGATGATCGTTGCCATTTCCGAATAATCATTGCCGGCAGCGATCTGCGCAGTGGTCTGCACATAATCAGCTTCCGCTTTGATCAGGTTATACAGCGTCAACGACTTGTTGCGCAAGTCGAGGAGATCGCTGTGTGAACCACGGCCACCTACGGGCGCCCATACCGCATACGAATTCACAACGGCGGTGACGGCGGCTTGAAGCACTGCCAGCGCAGGCGCAGGCGTTACGAAGATCAGCGAACCACTCATGTTGTTAAACAGGCGGTTGCCCAGGTTGATAAGCCCTGCATAATTGCGGGGACCCAGCTTGATTGCAATAATTGGTTTACGCATAAACTTAAATTATTTAACCCTTACTCCATTCATACTTATTACTCTCATAAACACTGCAGAAAACGGAGTATTTCACCTGCAGCATTCATGTTGCCCCATTCCTATTTGTTAATCTGAAAACAGGGCGCATCCTGATGTAATTACGAAGACAAAATTACAGTGTCGAAACAGCTGATACAATTTTTCAGATGTTCATTTCGGTTCATTTCAGTTCATTTGAGCTCATTTCAGATCTACCTCCTCAAACCGACGTCATTTTATCTTTAATTACTGTACAAAGATAAATGGACGCTAACCCAACCAGGTTATTATGTAAAGCGGAAAAATCAGGAAAAGATTGGAAAAATGTGGAAAGTAGTGACGCGCTTTGGGAAATGGAGGCGGGAAATGAAAAAACGCTAACGATACGGCTAAAAATAAAACGCTTACCCTAAGCGCGCTGTTCTCATGGGAAGCGGGGTAAGCATGTTGATGCAAATGTACTAATAAATCAGACTGTTACTCTCGCAGGCATCTCCCTGTAAATTTTACCTTTCAACTGGCAACCACCTTTTGCATGACGTTCGTGTTCAGCATCTATAGTGGGGTCAAGAGGGTCAATATTAAATTGTGGTTTACCCCATTGCTTGAAAAAGAAAAGCACGCCTGCTTTGTTGCATTGTTGTTTAATATCCCATACCCATTTAAACTCCACAGGTCTTGCACCGTGTCCTGATTCTCCTCCTACAATTGCCCAATGAATGTTTTCCAAATTCATATTTGGCAATGGCCCAATGAGAGGTTCGAGTGAAAGAAATTTTACATGAGCATCTGTTTTTCTAAGATAATCAATGCGCTCAATCACCCTGCTGTCCTCAACGGACGTACCCATCCAAATATTAGGCGACCACTTCAACTGCTTGTTATATTTCAAAACTAATTCAGGTCTTTTAGTAAGCACCTGGTAGGTGTGCCGCGGAGTATCATTCATTACTTTAAAAACCTTTTTAATGAATGAAAGCGGAACATCTTTATGAAACAGATCGCTCATGGAATTTACAAAGACGGTTGAAGGTTTTTTCCATTCGTAAGGAACTTTTATAGATTCAGAATGTATTCTCATTTTAAACCCATCCTTATACTTTTCCATTCCCATAGCTTTTAACCTGTAAGACATAACTTCTGCATAACAGAATTTACACCCAGCAGAAAGCTTATCGCAACCGGTTGTGGGGTTCCATGTTTTTTCTGTCCATTCAATGCTTGATTGAGCCATATTATAAAAGTCTATATTCTATTTTTTTATTTTTCTTATAAACATTTTCATAAGTCACCAAAGGCGATGTCCCATCATAGGTAATTTCACCTTTCTTTTTCATTTGCTTTAAGCATTCTGCTGCGTGATTACCAATATGTCCTTCTTCCAACACATAAGCAAGCAGAGCAAAATTATTTGTAATTTCTTTAGCTATAATTTTTCTTCTAACATTTTCCCTAAATTCTTCAAGCTTAGTAAGACTTTTACCTGAAAAGAGATTTAATTGTGCTTTCGTTTCATCGCGATCAATATCAAAGTTTGCATCACCATTTTTTTCATTTCTTTTCCAAGCAATGGAGAGGAATTTATCAACTGCACGCGGGTGTGATGCTCCAAAAATAATTCCATGAATATTCGCTCCTTTCTTCAGTGAGAAAGGGTATAGTTTAAGTTTAGAATTTGTCGGAAGTTTTTTTCTTAATTGCTCATTACACCTTTCAGCGCACCAATATTATCAAGGGTGTCCACAAAGCAGAGGTTGTCAAACTCCGCGTAGTATCCCATCTTCTGCTTAAAAGTAAATTCAACGTTGAGGTTGGCTATGTAATAAGGCAGTATGGCAACATCATTTGCATGAAATTCGTTTTTGTATTTGTAAGCAAGATATTGAGGCGGACATTTATCAATCATGTTGCAAATAAAAGTGCCTGTGCCTGTTGCAGGATCAAGTATCTCCACATTCTTATCCCATAGCACCCGTTTAAAATGTTTCTCTAACAGGTAGTTGGTGCTGTCAATCATGAAATCCACAATCTCGTTTGGCGTATATACCACTCCCAAACGGTCGGCTGCCTTTGGATTGTAGGCTTTATAGAAATTCTCGTAGAGCGCTTTTAAAAACTTTTGCTTTTCGTGGTGGTCAACAATGCCTGCGGCGGCAGCATTAATAGCATCGTAATAATGTTCAATGCTGCCCAATAAATTTCTGCGTTCGCTGTGATTGAAAAGCGTGGAGTTAAGTTTCTCCAATTCATTTGCAATGTTGTTGTGGCGGTGAAACTCAGGGTCGTCGAAAATTTTATTGAAGATGTCGCTGGTAAGGATGTGCTGAATCATCATTTCGCGCACATCTGCCATAGTAACATCGGGGTTAATCACCGACTTACATAGTTCAAGAAAGCTTTCGCTTACGGAAATAAAATTTTTATTCTTCTTTCCTTCCTCATCTATTTTTTCACGCAGCGTTTTAAGTATGGTTGGAATGTCTTTCTGAAAATGTTCCAGCGCTTCATTGAACCTTCGTATTTCGGGCTTTTCAAAACTTACAAAAGCGTTCAGTATGCGGTCAAGTTCCTCGGGCTTGCGCATATCAATGCGTATAACTTCCTCTCCACCCTGAAACAAAATGGCTTTTGTACTATCTTCAAATAAAATATTGTTGAGCGGATATCCTTTCTTTATTTTCTTGTCAATTTCTTCGTCAAGATCAAGGGATTCGTCTTTGCTTTCCCAATAACCATAATCAAGTCGTAGAACATTTTTAAGTGTTCCATCCGGTGTAACATCTTTTCCTTTTGTTCCGCGCACAGGCAATTCAGCTACGAGCACAAGGTTTTTCTTTTCGCCATAATGAGAAAGGAGATTGTAGAACTCATTTCGCACAGAAGTTTCCTTTCTGCTTGCTCCAAATTGGATGAGTTTGTCAACCTTGTTGTAATATTGCGAAATGAGTTGATGAGACATGAAACAAAGGAATGGGTTAAATGCTCAAGTACTCAGTAATGAGTGGTTACTTGTAAACAAAGTTTTGTGGATGGAGCCAAAAATTATCTCTAATTCCCCTTTTTCCCATCAAAAACCCAACTTCACCACAAAAACGCTCCTCCACCACAACAAAACGTATATCCGTTTCGGAGTGTCGGATATACGATTTATGAAATCGGATATACGATTCGTTGAAACGGATAGCCATTTTACAAAAATGGATAGTCATTTCGTGAAAACGGATAGCCGTTTTACAAAAATGGATATACACTTTATGAAAACGGATAGTCACTTCGTTAAGGCGCATATCCGATTGATGGAAGCGTTGTACCTTCCTAAAAAAACCTTA
>PLYJ01000074.1 GCA_003151745.1 Bacteroidota bacterium | reverse complement strand
ATTATGGGTTATGATCAGCAGAATTATACAGGAAGTGCTTGTAGCGATCCTCAACCATCGTGTGAATTTTATAATTATCCCTGCACAATTTCAACTTCAATGACAGGGCAGGTATTTTATTATAAGCATGTAGCAAGATATAATATGGCAGGCGACGCTAATTATTGGGGGACGACAGGAGTTATCCCTTCTTCTGTGAGCGCAGGTCAGCACTATTCCCAGGCCTATTCTTATACGTTACCTGCTGACTGGAATGCCGCAAATATGAAAGTAGTAGCTTTTATAAGCTATTACAATTCTTCCAAATCATGGGGAGGCGAAGTGTTAAATGCTCAGCAGGTGACATTAGGACAGGTTACTGCCGTTCATGAATATTCCTCTTCAATGGATAACGTCTCTCTCAACGCTGCATATCCTAATCCTTTCAGCGATATGACAAGCATTGGATTTAATATCCAGGCTACCCAGCATGTCTCTGTGAAAGTCTATGATATGTTAGGACATGAAGTAGCTATTCTCACCGATGAAAATCTCTCACAGGGCGAGCATACACTCTATTGGGATGGCAACGACAAAGACGGTTCTTCACTTGCCAATGGCCTTTACCTTATTAGGCTTCAAACAGAAAATCAATCACTATCAAAAACAGTCGTTCTTTCAAGAAACTAGTCTCATGTCCCCTCTCCAACAAGATTACCTGCCGCTTCCCTTCTCCGGCGCCTGCCCCGATACTTTCGGGGGAGAAGGTGCCCGAAGGGCGGATGAGGCCAAGAAGGGGTTGGGGGTGAGGCTTAAGTTAAAGGTTATCTTTTGATGAAAATACTTTTTACTTTTTTTCTAATGTTCCCATCATTATTATTTGCTCAGGCATTCACGAATGATAGCTTATACATCATTCCAACGAATGGAGATACATTAAATATCCCCATTAACGTTTCGTTATTGCCGAACACAACAAGCTCTTCTTTTGGTTTGATGTCTGTCTGTCTCGATATAAGGTTCCCTAATGTAGAAGACTTACGCGTCATGTTGCGTGCTCCCAATGACAGCATCATTATGCTGGCAGATCAGAAAGGTGGAAGTGGAAACGGCTATTACGGTACCTGCTTTGAAGAAAATGCAGCGAATGGGTGGATATATCAGGGAACTGCGCCTTTCATCGGCTCTTATTATCCGGAACAAACACTCAATACATATAATGCAGGCATAAATCCAAATGGCGTTTGGAGCTTATTAGTAAAGGATTTATTTGTATTTAGTCATACCGGTACGGTTGACTACTTCAGTATAACCTTCGACAACGATCCTCCGCTTAACCCGCCTTACTCCGGTTGTTCTTACGCAACTCCTGCCGGATGCAAATGTCCGGATGGAGTTTCTACCGACTGCGATTTGCTTCCTGATCTCACTGCTTCTGCACTGGCAATTATGGAGGCTCATCAGGAATCGCCGGGACAGATTGTGTTTAGCAACTCGACGCCAAACATCGGGTGGGGTCCGCTTGAAATTCATGGCATAGACACCTGCTTTTGCGGTACTACTCCTGTTTCATGCCTTGATACGTTGTGCGCTGACAGCACCCCGGTTAAACAATTAGTGAACCAGCGTATTTATCATCGCAGCGGCAATGTCATGACCTACTATGATCGTCCGGCAGGAATCATGTTTTATGATCGCGATCATGGGCACACGCATATAGATGACTGGTCTTCTTATACGCTGCGCAGATCAACTCCCAATCCTGATGCGACCACCTGGCCCATCATTGGCTCAGGAAATAAAGAAAGTTATTGTATTATCAATCTGGGTGATTGCAATTCTTATTTTGGATATTGCATAGACACTACAGGTCATATTTTACTAAATAACAATATTCCAAACTTTGGTTTTGGCTCTGTTAGCGGCTGCGGCACGGCCCAGGGGATTTATCCCGGTAATATTGACATCTATGATGAAAGCGAAAACGCCCCCGGAATCACACTGGCAGCAGGTACGTGTAACGGAGATTATTATATTGTATCTATTACCGATCCCGATAATCATTTTCTCGAGCAGGACAAAACAAATAATTGGGTGGCAGTACCCATCACTCTTACCAAGCAAGCAGCAGCAAGCTTTGAAGCCGGTGGTTTCACATATAATTTGAACGGCAATAATGTATCATTCACAGCAAATGCTGCCACAGCCGATTCATGCGTGTGGATGTGGGGCGATGGATCAGGCTCTTCTACAACTACCACTTCCGGCGCTTCTCATGTATTTCCCGCATCAGGTTCATATATAGTGTGGTTGTATGCGTGGAACTACTGCGGTCCTACTGTTTCGGGAGACACGGTACTGATTCTTCCTCTTGGATTGAATGAGACATTGGAATCAGTAGTTTCATTCAATGTATTGCCCAACCCATCCAAAGACAAAGTGATGATAAATTATACGCTTGTTAATGCTAACGATGTGAGCCTGGAAGTTTTCGATACTGTAGGAAACCGGGTAAAGCTTATGGTGAACAGCAATCAAACTCCCGGCAAATACCAGGTGTTCTTTGATGCAAAAGCAGATCAGCTTGCTGTCGGCATCTATTTTATCAGGTTAACCAGTGGAAATAAAAATTTTAATAAAAGATTAGTTGTAATGGGATAGATTATGGTGTATGAAAAATCATCCGTGAATCTGTGGCTAAAACAAAATTTTAATATTTAAAAATAAATAAAAATGAAAAATTTAAATCCTATGAAAAAACAATTACTCACCTTCGCTCTTGCAGCAATGTTTTTTAATTTAATATTCATCCCACAAGTTGCACTAGCACAAAGCGGCCGTATCTGGGGCACCTACTACTACGGAAAAGGCTCTGGAGGTGATGAGAATGACAGAGCCACTGGAGGTATAGCCACGGATGCTGCAGGTAATGTGTACATCGCTGGCCGTACCTCCTCCACCAACAACATTGCATTTGGAGGATTTCAAAATACGTATGGTGGAGGAACCAGCAATGCTTTTCTTGCAAAATTTGATGCCAATGGCAACCGCATTTGGGCTACTTACTATGGAGGAACCATTTATACCAATAGTGGCGCTGTCGTCGTTGATGCTGATGGGAATGTTTACCTGGCAGGAGTTACTCAGGACACGATTGCTATTGCCTCGGGGGGATTTCAGAATACTTATGGAGGAGGAGAAGGTAATGTATATCTTGTAAAATTTGATGCCAATGGCAATCGCCTTTGGGCTACTTACTATGGAGGAACGATTGGTACTGGATTCGGTTTCTTCGGTGGTGGAAGTAATGCTGGAAATATTTGCCTTGCAACTGATGCTGCTGGAGATGTGTACATGGGAGGAACCACTATAGACACTATCGGCATAGCCTCGGGGGGATTTCAGAATACCTTCGGAGGAGGAGGTTTTTTTGGTGGGGATGCCTTTCTTGTAAAATTTGATGCCAGTGGCAACCGCTTATGGGGTACTTATTATGGAGGCAGTGGTATTGATGGAGCAACCAGTGTCGCAATCGATGCTACCGGAAATGTATATCTGGCTGGTATGACCGGTAGCTTAAATAATATCACCTGGCATGGTTTCCAGAATACTTTTTATTTTCAAAGCGGCGAGTCATCTGCGTTTCTTGTAAAATTTGACGCCAATGGCAACCGTATATGGGGTACTTATTATGGCACCTGGAATACGAATGAATCTACCATTGCTTTTGGCGTTACCACTGACTTTTTGGGTAATGTATATCTGGCAGGGAACACGTCTAGTTCAACCGGCATCGCCTCAAAAGGGTTTCAGAATACTATCGGAGTGGATAATTTTGGGGCAGCTTTTCTTGTAAAATTTGATTCAAGTTGCAACCGCCTTTGGGGTACTTACTATGGAGGAGGGGGACCATCATCGTCTGGCCGTAATACAAGTGGTCAGTGTGTTGTAAGCGATGCTGCTGGAAATGTTTGGATGGCTGGTGACACAGAAGACACCACTGGCATTGCATTCAATGGGTTTCTGAATACTTATAAAGGAGGAATAGGGTCTAAATCAGCCAATACGTACCTGGTGGAATTTGATCCCGGTGGCATCCGCCAATGTGCTACTTATTATGGAGAATCTTACGGTGATATTCATGTAGATACTCTCGCCGGAGCCGCTGATGCTAATGCTGTTGCTTTGGATATTGCGGGAAATGTGTATATGGGAATTAGTACTTCTGATACTGCTGACATCGCCTCCGGAGGGTTTCAGAATGTTTACCATGGTGATGGTAATATAAATAGACATACTATTTCTGCTCTCATAAAATTTACTTCTTGCACTATTGTGCTACCGGTTGCTAATTTTCAATCCAGCGACTCGACATTCTGTGCTAATGACTGCATTAATTATACTGATATGAGTACAAATACTACCTCATGGCAATGGAGTTTTCCGGGCGGCACTCCTTCGTCCAGTACGATGCAAAATCCGCAGGGTATATGTTATTATGCTCCGGGCACTTTTGATAGTAAGCTTATTGCTTCAAACAGCTCCGGCGAGAGCGACACGCTTAATTTTACCAATCATATCAAAGTGTTTGCTACTCCGCCAACACCTGTAATAAGACAGCATCAAGATACGCTGTTTTGCACTACGGATCCTGTATACACTTCTTATCAATGGTATGATAGTACAACATTAATTCCCGGAGCAACAGATACGTTCCTTGTTGTTACTCATGGCGGCAATTACAATGTGGCGGTAAGTAATGAATTCGGCTGCAAGATTTCAGTAGGTATTACTATCGCTCACAACGTAGGCATTAATGAGTTTTCCACTAATAATTATATTTCTCTTTCGCCCAACCCGGCATCTACTCAACTCATTATTCACTCTTCATCATTCATCAACTGGCAAAAAGCAACAGTTACAATAGTGAATGTGCTTGGGCAAGAAGCGCTTCCTTACTCCCTCTCCTTGGGAGAGGGTGGGGGTGAGGCCGTCCTTACCATCAGCAATCTCCCCGCAGGAATGTATTTTCTTCAAATAAAAACCGAAAATGGAACTGCTACTAAAAGATTTGTAAAACAATAATTTCATCCTTCATCCCCTTCTCCTAAAGGAGAGGGGTAGGGGTGAGGTCAAACAAATAAATTTAAAATTCAAAAACCATAATTAAAATGAAAAATTCAATCTATTCTTCAATATTCGCATTCGTTTGCATAACAGCAAGCGTTGCATTGATCCCGAACGCTTCGGGAAAAAACATTACCTCTGATGTGGCGCAAACGGTAGCCGCAAATTTCTTTAAGCAAAATGCAAATGCGCAGGTAAACACTGTGTCCCTTGCCTATACAGAAACTTCGGCATCAGGAGAAGCAGTTTATTTTGCATTTAATGTTAATTACCCAAAAGGCGGTATAAGTACCGGTAAGGGTTTTGTTATTATTGTTGCTGATGATGCTCAGCACCCTGTTATCGGCTATTCTACCGAAGGATTTTTTGTTGTTCCTGAACTGTCTTCAAATCCTGGATACTGGATGGAGCAACGTAAAAACGAAATCATTGCCAACAGGGCGCAGAATGTTCAAGCTACTGCAGAAATATCTGCTCAGTGGGCGGCTTATATAAATGGAAATACGGTTGCACCGCGGGTATCTAGCACAGTAGCTCCCCTTCTTCAGACGGATTGGACTCAAAACTATAATGCCCTTTGTCCAGCAGGAACTCCAACGGGTTGTAATGCTACTGCAATGGCGCAGATTATGAATTTCTGGAAGTGGCCTAATAAAGGCACAGGTTCAAATTCCTATAACTGCCCTGGTTATGGAACATTATCGGCAAACTTTGGGGCTACTACTTACAATTGGAATAATATTAATATTGATACCCTCATGTACCAAATCGGTGTAAGCTTAGACATGCAATACGCTCAGGGTGGCAGTAGCTCCGAGTTGACATCTTATGATAACCCAAACGCATGCGCGCAAATTTCCTTTTCTAAATATTTTGGTTACTATCCTACATATGGTTTTAAGCGAAGCAATTACACCGATCAACAGTGGCTTTATATTATTGAAGGAGATCTGAATCTTGGTCATCCTTTGGAATATGGCGGACTTGATCCTTCCACCTTTGGTCATGGCTGGGTTTGCGATGGCTATGATGCCACCAATAATATACACATGAACTGGGGTTGGGGCTTTGATGACGGCTACTTTTCCATTGATGCGCTTAACGTGAATGGTAATGATTTTGCACAAAATAATGAAATAGTTGCCGACATCAGACCGAACGCTACGGCGGGCATCCCCACAATTTCAAATGATGAATTATTAAGCATCTATCCTAATCCGGCATCGAATCAAATCACTATCCACACTTCATCCTCCCGCATCAGCGCAACAACAACTGTTTCTATTACGAATGTATTGGGGCAAGAAGCTTTTCCTTCATACTCTCTCCAATGGAAAGGGACTGACGCTACAATTGATGTCAGCAAACTTCCTTCAGGAATCTACTTTCTTGAAATGAAAACAGAGAGCGGAATTGATACGAAGATGTTTGTGAAGGAATAAAAAAAGCCTTACCCCCGGCCCCTGCGAACAATCGGGACAGGTTCTGTGGTTCTAATAATCCCACATAATCGGGGATCAAAACAAAATTTAAACAAATACAAAAAAAATCAAAATGTTGAACTCCAAATCTACTTCAAAAGAGAAAGTAAAATCCCGCCTGTCCCATATTGCCCGGGAATTGGTATCAGCAAAAAAACTAATTCTATATTTCCTGGCATTTACAGGCAGCATAAACTATACGTATGCCCAATGGCAACGAACCAATGGACCTAATGGAGCCGGGCAGATTAATTGCATTGCTGTGAGCGGAACAAATATTTTCGCAGGGACAAGTAGCGGCGGTGTATTTTTATCCACCGATACAGGGACAACCTGGACGGCTGTTAATAATGGTTTGACAGGTAATGGTGGTGGCATTCTTTCATTAGCAGTAAGTGGAACGAATATTTTAGCCGGGACTAACTATGGTTTATTTTTATCTACTAATAACGGGACGAGTTGGACGGCAGTTAATAACGGTATAGCAGGTATTGCTATTAAGGCATTGGCTGTAAGCGGAACAAATATTTTAGCGGGGACTTTTGGTAATGGTGTATTTTTATCTGCCGATAACGGATCAAGCTGGACAGCAATTAATGGTTTTCCCGGTTACTATATTTGCTCAATGATTGTAAGCGGAACGAATATTTTAGCTGGGACTTTAGGAGGCTATTTGGGTTTATCCACCAATGGGGGGGCAACCTGGATGGAAATTGATAATGGTGGGTTTTCTGGCCCAGTTAACTGTATCGCTGTAAATGGAATAAATATTTTTGTAGGGACTTATTTGGGTGCGTTTTTATCCAACAATAACGGAGCAAGCTGGACTGCGGTTAATAACGGTTTGCTGAATACCAATGTTATATCATTGGCTATAAACGGAACAACTATTTTAGCAGGGACTAGTGGTGGTGTATTTATGTCGAAAGATACAGGATCAACCTGGACGGGGTTTAATTCCGGTTTAACAGACTCAACTATTTATTCATTCGCTCTGAGTGGAAAAACTATTTTTGCAGGCACTGATACTTCAGGAGTGTGGAAAAGACAACGATCAGATATATCATGCTCACCATACATCAGTGCGTCTTCTGCCACTGCATTTTTTTGCGGCGGAACGGTTACTTTATCAGCCAGCACAGGCAGTAGTTATTTGTGGAGTGATAATGAAACTACACAAAGCATTGTAGTTAGCTCGGCAGGCAATTATTCCTGTAATGTTACTACTAACTGTGGAAGCTTGCCTTCAAACATAATTAGTGTAATTATATCCGGTGTGACAATTTCAGCAAGTGGAGGAGCTCCTGTAATTATTTGTGGTAGCAGTGTGACTCTTACTGCCGTTAACGGAAACGCTTATTTATGGAGTGACCAGGAAACTACCCGGAGTATTATGGTTACTACAGCAGCCAACTATTCATGTGCTGTTACCACTAACTGTGGAACGGTAACTTCAAACACAATTAATGTAACTTTTGGTTCTAACTCAATTTCAAGCAGTCAAGGTATTGGACAAGTGGTTTTTTGCCAGGGAGATAGCGTGACGCTCACTGCCATTTCCACAAACGGTTATTGGAGTGATGGGGAAACAACACAGAGTATTGTAGTTAAAACCCCCGGCTCTTATTATAATATTATTGATTGTAATCAGAATCACCAGGAATTGGCCTCAAATATAATTCAGGTATATACAAATCCATCCCCTCATGTTACAATAACTCCGGGTGGATCAACTCTTTGCCAGGGCCAGGGTGCAATCCTCACGGTCAGTAACGATACCTCTTACTACAACTCAAATATTACTTCAATTTTGTGGAGCAATGGAGCAACAACAATAAATATCACGGTTTTAACTCCACAGACAGATTCGGTAACAATAACCGACGCGAGCGGATGCTCGGCAACTTCAGTAACTACTATCACTGCCATTTATTCATTGCCTGCTGCGCCTGTTATCAATGCAATTGGAGCAACAACATTCTGTGAAGGAGATTCTGTTGAGCTTACCTCAAGTGCAGCAAACAGCTACAACTGGGACAATGGTGCAACAACACAAAACATAACAGTAAAATCTTCGGGAAACTATTCAGTTATTGCTATAAATGCGAACGGATGTTCTTCAAGTCCTTCAAATTCTATATCCGTAATAATACATTCAAATCCTATACCTCCAATCATTAACCAATCTAATGATTCCCTGAAGTCAAGTGTGGCAACGGGTATTCAATGGTATTTGAATGGAGCTATAATCCCGGGAGCAACAGGGCAATTCTATATTGCCACTCAAAGCGGGATATATACAGTTAAAGACACGAATAGTAATGGATGCTCTTCGTCCGCTTCACTTAATTTCACCCTGGTTGGAATAGCTGAACTGACAAGCGATTATTCCTTTTTAATTTATCCTAATCCGGCAGGGAAGGAATTAAGAATTAAGAATGATCCCGAAAGCATCGGGATAAGAATTAAAGAAATTGATATTTATAATATTCTTGGTGCAAAGATATATAGCCAACAATCCGAAATTTCAATTGATGTTTCTGCCTTGTTATCTGGAATTTACTTTGTGCAAGTCTCCGGTGAAAAAGAAAGATGGTCGGGGAAGTTTGTGAAGGAATGAAAAACACCCAATCTAATTGTCTTTGCGAACGAAGCAGCGGTTTGTGTGATGTGGTGCAGCAATCCCTGCCAAATAAAAAAGGCAGGTTGTAAAACCCACTTGATTAAAGCAGATTATTTAAGAATGAAATGAGCAATGCCGATAAATGCAGCTAATTGACCTATCCAGAAAATAAACATCCATTTAATGAGTTCTGCCTTCGTATTCGCAATTTCAACTTTCATTTCCTCTCGCAAATTGGCTATATCTTCCTTGGTGGCAAGCACCTTCAAATTCGATTCATTATTTTCTTTGAGTTTGGAGTCAACAAATTCTACTAATGCCTCCGCTTCCTTTTCTCCGAGTTTCTGTTTCAGAATCTGGAATAATTGTATTTCGCTTGTAATCATCATACCAATAATTTTGTCCAAAGATAAATCTTTACCACAAGCAAAGCAAAAAAACAATCTATGCAAAATAACCTTATAGACCTTACTCACATCCTTAACGAGAAAATTACTGTTTATCCTGATACTGTCGCACCTAAATTTGAAGCGCTGAATACAGTTGATGAACACGGATTTGCTGAACTTGAAATGACTACTGTTCTTCACGTCGGAACCCATGTAGATGCCCCATGCCATATATTAAAAAATATTGCTTTGATCTTAACATAGAATCTCCAAAGTCAAAAAAACTTCGAAGGGGTTTTAAGTGAAGAGAAACCTCGTCGGGGTTCCTCATTCACAGTATTAATCAGTTACGAAGGCTTTCCTGACAGGTTTTTAAAAATGAGAGCGCAAGGCTAATAGTTCGGATTAATCTACAAAACGGGGGCTTCAATTTAGTCCTCTGTGTTAATGCGATTTACTTGTAAAACTTCTCATAAAACTCCAGGTACTTATCTAAGCGCTTATCGCGGAGCAAAGCAGGCAGGTTATTGGAAGAAATAATAAACTGGCTGTACAATGATTCATTGATACCGGCATAAACTTCTTCATTATTTAACATGCCGTCAGCATATTGTTTTGAAGCAGTCACATCGGCAAAATCGCGTACGGTGATCATTTGCGTTTTGGGATCAAGTAAAATGCTGCCTATGTTTAATTCAGCGTTGCTGTAATATTTTCCGTTGTAGTTAGAAAGCTTGGTTTTAAGATTGTTGGCATTGATGGAGTTGTTCTTAAAAGTAATTACCACCATCTGTGTGGTATCGGGATTGTAAGTATATAAAGGCGCATTTACAGTGGTATCCTTTCCGGCAGACTTTGCCTCCACTTTCTCTATGCCATTGCCATGAATATAATCGAGCAGATCCTGCGCCTTGTCTTTCACAGGATCGGTGGGGTACAACCGGATCACGTCATTCAGTGAAGATTCAAACATACCGACAGACTGGATGTGTCCGATGGACATGGCCCTGAGCAAATCAAACTTCGACCTTAACGGATTATCGGAGTATTGGGCATCGGCCTGCGCCTTGCTTGCTATGACTGCTTCATACTGTCCGTTCACATACTTCTTATAAGTGTCCTCATAAAATTCCTTCAGCGCTTTCGCTTTTGCTGTTGAAGGAAGCGGTTGGTTCGGATTTTTTATGAGCTCTGCGTAATCACTGTTGGGATAATCTTTCAGCAGGATGTCTTTATAATAGTTGGCTTTGTCTGTATCGTTCATGGCAAGGTAGGTTCGATAGAGATGGTAATAGCATTGCAGCTTGTATTTGTTGTCCGGAAATCTTTTAAGCAGCGTTTCAAATGTTGCAGCTGCTTTGGGTCCGTCATTAAGCTGCTCTTTGTAAATCATGGCGATGTTATAGTAAGCATCCACAATTTTGGACATTGACTTTGTTAGTGCTGCATCGTCGGAAGGAATGTTTTCTAAATATTTCTTGCGCTTGTCTGCCCATTTTGCAGAGTCCGTCTTGCTTTCATCCTTTTTGCCTCCTCCACCTCCTCCATCATCGATGGATTCGAGGTTATCGCTTAATGTAGTTTCCTTATCACTGCGCCGCCAGTTGTCCTCAATCTTTCTGTTGCCCCATTTTTTAAGAAACTCCGTATAACCAAAGCTGATAGTTGAGGGATTATAGAAATACCATGACCCCGTAACAGTCTGCTCCTGCGTATTCGTTCTGTTATCTTTAAAGATCTGGCTCTGCTGAAGCTTCTCCTGTTTCAACCGTTCCAGTTCGTTCTTTTCTTTTTGTATCAGGTCATCAACATATTTTTCCTGTTCCTTTTTAGAAAGCTTACCTACTTTTTGCACGCTGTCTTCAAAAGCAATGATGTTAAGATTTTTAATCAGCTTGGTAAGGCTGTTGCGCACTGAAAGCACCACGTCATAATCAGGGTAGTCTGTGGGAAGCACTGTGATCGTGCTGTCATAATAGGCCTGTGCATTTTTATAATCGCGTTTTGCAAATGTAATTTTAGCAAGATCAAGATAAGAAGTCGCCTTCTGGTTATTATTCGTGGTGCTTGTCTTTACTGATTTGTTGAGGTAGCCTACGGCAGCCGTAGTGTCTGCCTCCTTGAGGGCGATGGTGGCAAGCGCATAATAAATCTGATCGAGATAGTCTTTGTTCTTTTCATCCTTCGCCATTTTTGTTAGCTGCGCCTTCACTGCATCAACGTTCTTGCCCGTTATATTAAAGCACCTCGCGCGCGCCATGTTGGCATTGAAAGCCATTTCATACGGCGGATTTAATTTTATCACCTGCGTATAGGTCTTGAATGCTTTGGCATTATCACCCTGTTCCTTCTGATAAAGCTGCGCAAGAATAAATGACCACCGTGAACGTTCATCGCGCTTCCTTGCAAAGATCACTGCCTTCTCCAGGTGCTCGACGGCTTTGGTATAGCTTTTTGTCTGCAAATAAAAATCACCCTGCGCGGCTTCGAAGTCTCCTTTTATTTTCTTTGGCATGTGTCGTTCATTCCTCAAAAAGTCGAATGTGTTTTCAGCATCGCTCACCTTGGTAAGCTCCAGGTAGCTTTTGGCAAGCCATAGCAGGGCTTCATCCTTTAACTCCGACTTGGGATAATTGGTAGCTATATATTGAAATGTTTCGGAGGCGGTAAAAAAATCATGCTTGTAAAAATACGCCTTGCCGATGAGCAGCCAGTTGTCGTCAATCCATTTGCAATATTCTTTGCCTCTTATCAAGATGGAGTTATCACTTATCTCCTTCGTGCAACGTTTAATGGCATCATCCATCTGCGGAAAAATGGCTTTGGCTTTTGCAACATCGCCATACTTAAACACGTGAAGTATTTTGTTGTAATCATCCTTGTCAGAATCTGCCAGCTTCTGCGCCCCGTCGGCCACTTTGATCTTTGCATTGTAGTAACCGTTATAGTGAGCAGTGAGCGCATGATAGTTGCGAGTCATAAAAGTACTCTTCTTGGTGGAGCATGAAAAAAGCGCCATCATGGATAGAATTGCCACTGCCGGTTTTAAAAATCGTCTTATCATTTAATGTGGTACGAATATCGAATGCTTGCGAATTTACGTATCAGCTCATTCGCAAATTCGTATCCAATTCGTTATTCGAACATTTAATAACTCCAATCCTGCAAAATTATTTTATTTTTTGGACTAAAAGCTATGTTGACAGATAAGTTTAGTCCTTAATCTTCCAAAAGAATGAACCAAACGCATAGAAGAATGAGTTAATCCTTTAGTAGAATGAACCCTCCTAAAGGGGAACGAATCCATCCTTTAGGAGAACCGGCCAATCCGTTAGGAGAATGGTCTAATCCGTTAGGATAAAGATTTATCCCTCCGGAGAGAGAATAAAGCAGGTTTTTGAATGAATCTAAACTGAAAATGAGCTTTTTTGTTAAAAAAACACATATTTTTACTTTTCCAATCCTTAGGCTGTCACCTCTCAAAATATTGAAATGGCTATTGCCTACCTTCGCCGCGCTTTATGGCAGAAGAAAAAAAAGAAAAAAGACGCTTGCTTGACAGGCTTAAAAGTCATCTCCGCCTTGTCATCATGAATGATGATACGCTGGAGGAGAACTTGTCACTGCGCCTCAAGCCGCTCAATGTGTTTGTAACGGTTGGCATCACCATACTGCTCCTCATCTTCATCACCACGTTTATCATTGCCTTTACGCCTTTGCGTGAATACATTCCCGGTTATGCCGATGTAAAAATACAACGCAGGGTATATAACCTCACCCTCAAAGCCGATTCTATGGAACATGCTTTAAATTCGCGGGAGCTATATATTCAGAACATCCGCAACATCATTAACGGCGAACCCATTGACAGCATTCCCGACAAAAAAGGTTTAGCAAACGTGCATTACGATACCATTCAAAAGCTGAACAAATCGCGTGAAGACTCTCTCTTGCGCAATGAGATTGAATCGCAGGACAAATTCTCCATTGGCATTGGTGCAAAAGCGGCAACAGCAAGTGGCATAACCAGCTTTCTTTTTTTTACACCAGTGAGAGGAACGGTCACTACGCGCTTCGATCTTCCAAGCAAACATTACGGAATAGATATAGCGGGAGATGCCAATGCTGCCATTAAGGCCACCTTAGACGGAACAATAGTGTTTGCCAACTTCACTTCCGAAACAGGTTACGTAATCGGCATACAGCATGCAAACAATTTAATTTCTGTTTATAAGCATTGCTCCTTTCTCTTGCTGAAAGCAGGCGAATATGTGAAGGCAGGCGATGCCATTGCAATCATCGGCAACAGCGGCGAGACTTCGCACGGGCCTCACCTCCATTTTGAATTGTGGTTTAACGGCAGCCCTGTTGATCCGCAGAAGTTTATGGCTTTTTAAAAATGAGTTCAATGTTGCTCTGTTCAAAGTTCAACGTTAAAAACAATGAATGCGCTAACTTTGAACTGAAAAACCTTGAACTTTGAACTAAAGATGGGCATTCTTTCCTATTTAAGTAAACCTCTTTCAAAAATAATTGCTGCACGAATCAATAAGTGGAGCAGCAATCCCATTGCCACGCAACAGAAAGTTTTTGATGAGCTGATTGCAGGCGCCCTGAACACTGCTTTTGGAAAAGAACATCATTTCAACGAAATCAAAACCTACGAGGATTTTAAAAAGCGTGTGCCAGTCAGAGATTATGAAGGCATTAAGCCCTATATAGAACGAATAAAGAACGGCGAAACGGATGTATTGTGGAAAGGCATGCCGGTTTATTTTTCCAAAACATCTGGCACCACTTCCGGCATCAAATATATACCCATCACCAAAGAATCTATTTCCAATCATCTCGACTCAACGCGCAATGCCTTGCTTATGTACGTATATGAAACAGGGCGTTCAGGATTCTTAGACGGAAAGCTGATTTTCATTTCCGGCAGTCCTGAATTGGAAGATATTGCAGGCATACCTGTCGGACGGTTAAGCGGCATTGTGAATCATCATGTTCCGTCTTATCTCCGAAGAAATCAATTGCCTTCCTACAAAACGAATATCATCGAAGACTGGGAAGCTAAAGTTGACAGGATCGTGGACGAAACTATTGATGAGGATATGACACTCATCAGCGGCATCTCTCCATGGGTGCAAATGTATTTTGACAAGCTGACAGAACGCAGCGGCAAAAAGATAAAAGACCTTTTTCCCAACTTCAACCTGTTTGTGTACGGAGGAGTAAACTTTGAACCTTATAGAAAGAAGTTAGAGCAAAGCATCGGCAAGAAAGTGGACTCCATTGAATTGTTTCCTGCTTCGGAGGGATTTATCGCATTCCAGGATTCTCAACACGGAAATGATTTATTGTTGATTTTAAATTCGGGGATCTTCTTTGAGTTCATTCCTGCTGCTGAGTTTTTTAACAATAACCCAACGAGAATTTCGTTAAAGGATGTGCAGTTGGGAATAAACTATGCTATGATTCTAAACACTAATGCAGGCTTGTGGGGATATTCGCTTGGAGATACAGTGAAGTTTACTTCTGTTAAGCCATACAGGATTGTGGTGACAGGAAGAATCAAGCATTATATATCCGCATTTGGTGAGCATGTAATTGCAGAAGAAGTGGAAAAGGCATTGTTCACCGCATCGGCAGAGCAACACGCGGAAGTGGCTGAATTCACCGTTGCTCCTCAAGTCGCACCTGCAGCGGGATTGCCTTATCATGAATGGTTTATCGAGTTTCATCATCTGCCTGATGATCCGGAGAAATTCCGTTTAACGATTGATAAAAGCTTACAGGAGCAAAACATCTATTACCGCGATCTGATAGCAGGAAGCATCCTGCAGCCGCTTAAAATGAATGCATTGCCAAAGGATGCTTTCATCAATTATATGAAATCTCAAGGCAAGCTGGGAGGGCAGAACAAAGTGCCGCGACTGTCCAACGACAGGGCTATTGCAGATGAATTGAAAAAGTATATTGTAACTTAGCAGCCTCACCCCAACCCCTCCAAAGGAGAGGGGAGCAACAAATGAAACAACACGTCGCCATTCTCGGTTCCACCGGCTCCATAGGCACTCAAGCCCTTGAAGTGATTAAAGCCAACAAAGATCACTTTGAAGTGGAAGTGCTTACCTCTTATAACAATGCTGAATTACTGATTCAGCAGGGTAAAGAGTTTTTGCCTAACGCTGTAGTGATTGGCGATGAGAAAAAATATAACCTGGTAAAAGAGGCTCTTCAAACGCATCAAATTAAAGTGTACGCCGGAGAAGAAGCGCTGGCACAGATTGTGGAAATGGATTCCATCAACATTGTGCTTACTGCTTTGGTTGGTTATGCAGGGTTGAAGCCAACGCTGAATGCTATCCGTTCAGGAAAACACATTGCCTTAGCAAACAAGGAAACACTCGTTGTTGCCGGTGAACTGGTCACCTCGCTTGCAAAAGAAAAAGGGGTGAATATTTACCCTGTTGATTCGGAGCATTCCGCCATCTTTCAATGCATGGCAGGTGAATGGGATAATAAGATTGAAAAGATTTATCTCACCGCTTCCGGCGGACCCTTTCGCGGCAGAGACAAACATTTTCTCTCGAAAGTAAAAAAGGAAGAAGCCTTAAAGCATCCCAACTGGGAGATGGGCTCAAAGATTACCATTGACTCTGCAACATTGATGAATAAAGGGTTGGAGATGATCGAAGCAAAATGGTTGTTTGGGTTGAACCCCGATCAGATTGATGTCATCGTTCATCCGCAAAGCATCATCCACAGCATCGTGCAGTTTGAAGACGGCTCCATGAAGGCGCAGATGGGCTTGCCTGATATGAAGCTGCCGATACAATATGCGCTCGGTTATCCCAAGCGGTTGAAATCTTCCTTTAAACGTTTTGATTTTCTTAACTATCCTACCCTCACCTTCGAGAAAATAGACACCGAAACTTTTCGTAATCTTGCACTCGCAATAACAGCATTGCAGCGGGGAGGCAATATGCCTTGCATTATCAATGCGGCAAATGAAGTGGCTGTGACAGCGTTTCTTAAAGACAAGGTGGGCTTTCTGCAAATGTCAGACGTGATTGAAGATTGCATGGAACGGATTTCTTTCATCAGCAAACCATCTTATGAAGATTACGTATTAACAGACACTGAAACCCGCAGACTTGCTACCGAGCTTCTACCGGCTTAAAATGGATTGATTATTGATTATTGTTTATTAAGTTACGTGAAGGTTTTTTCAATAATCAATAATCAATTAACAATAATAGATATATAGATGACAGGATTAATAATGGCTGCCCAATTAATTGCGGGCCTGGCAATTTTGGTAACATTGCATGAACTGGGACATTTTCTCGCTGCACGCGCTTTTGGAATACGGGTCGAAAAGTTCTATCTCTTCTTCGATGCATGGGGTTTTAAATTCTTCAGCTTCAAAAAAGGAGACACGGAATATGGTATCGGCTGGCTTCCTCTTGGCGGGTATGTGAAGATAGCGGGTATGATAGACGAGAGCATGGATAAAGAAGCCATGAAACAAGAGCCTCAACCGTGGGAGTTCAGGTCAAAGCCTGCGTGGCAGCGACTGATTGTAATGGTTGCAGGAGTCACGATGAACGTAATTCTCGGCATTGTTATATACTCCTGTCTTCTTTTTCATTATGATCAAAAATATCTTCCCAATGATGCTGTTACTGACGGTATCTACTCATTTGATCTTGGCAAAGAAGTCGGGTTACAAACAGGAGATAAAATCGTAGCTATTAACGGGAAACCGATAGGCCGCTTCAGTGATTTATTAGGAGAGAAGGTTGTGTTTGGCTGCACGCTTACTGTTAATCGTGATGGAAATCTTTTTGATGTAGTGGTACCGGATGACTTTTATCAAAAGGTAATAAAAAGTTCAAAAGGTAATTTCATCAGTACAGGCAAGGCTTTCTTATCTATTGACAGCGTCCTAAGCGGAAAGCCTGCCGCTGTTGCCGGTGTATTAAAAGGTGATAAAATAATTACTGTGAACGGAAAACATTTTGCTTCAGAAGAAAGCCTGAAAAAAATGATTAGTGACAACAAAAACAAAGCAGTCGAAATGGTTCTGCTTCGCAATAATAAAGATTCCGTCCATACAGAGCCTTTAATAAATGATTCCGGATTGCTTGGCATTTATTACCACCAGGAGCTTGGCGACTACGAATACAGAAATTATGATTTGGCAACTGCTGCTCAATACGGCGCTAAAGATGCCATTGGCGCTGTCGCAACACAAATTAAAGGTTTTCGCCAGATATTCAGAGGCAAGGAAAAGGTTGCCGATAGCCTTCAGGGCCCCATTGGTATAGCCCGTTTTTACGGAGGCATCTGGGATTGGCATCGCTTTTGGTCTATCACAGGCTTGTTGTCCATGATTCTTGCTTTCGTAAATATCCTTCCAATCCCTGCATTAGACGGAGGACATGTGATTTTTCTTTTGGTTGAATTGGTTACAAAAAGAAAGTTCAGCGATAAATTCATCGAAGGCGCGCAGGTAACAGGAATGATTGTTTTACTTGGGCTGATGGCGCTTGCATTCGGTAACGATATTTGGAAAATATTTAAATAATTAGGAATGCAGAATTCAGAATTCAGAATGAAAGGCAAAATTTCATTACGCACGGTTTTAAAATTCTGCATTCTGTATTCTGCATTCTTCATTTCACTTTTCTCCGGCAAAACCACTGCGCAAGATGCTTCGGCACCCTCTGATTCCACCAAACATCACAAGGTACTCCTGATTCCTTACAACCCGATGATGCATCTTTCCGATGCAGACAATGACATTGCAGAATACTCCGGCAAAGACCAGGAGACACTCCGCAAAATGTTTCGCATGGGGTTGACTCAAAGAATAAACGGGAAGATATTTGAGGTCTATGATTCACAATCACTGCTTACTGAATATGCCAAAGGCAACGACGATGATCTTGATATGATCTATGGAAGCATTGGCTATTCAATGGAAAATGTAATTCCCTTGAAAAAAGATTCCGTTGACAGCAAAGGCAAAAAAGTCAAAGCTAAAAAAGAAGAAAAGCATGACTCAACCTACATGAATGTAAAACTCAGCCATCCTGAATTGCTGAAAGCGCTTTCTGAAAAATACGGCGCCGATCTTTTTGTATTCATCAACCAGTTTGAGATTAAAACGGATTATAACGACTGCATCAATTTTCAGCTGAAGATTTACGAGCGTGAAATAAAAGTTCATTTTTCAGTATTTGATAAATACGGCAAGCAGCTTGCAGGCGATGTGGCTGTTTCTCTTTTCCCTTCTAACTCAAATGATCCCGGTGAAATCATGACAGGGAATTTTCCTTCCATTTCATCTTATATAGCCAACTCTCTAAAGCAACAAAACCGGTAAAGAAATGGAACGCGGATCAGACGGATTTAATCAGTCCTTATCAGTCGCATCCGCATCATCCGTGTTCCATTTTCAGGCAAAAATCATGTAAAGCCTCACCAGCGCTTTGCATAACCTCTTTAAAGTTACACATCATCTTAACGGTTCTGGCTCAACCTTACCATGTTCATGCATAATCTCGCTAATTTCATGCTTAACCTTATTAATTCTCCACATGATCCTATTGAATCTGGCAAAACCTCATCATGTTCATGCGCAATCTTTCTGATTCTTCACATCATCTCAACGGTTCTTGCACAAGCTTATTGACTTCATGCGCAATCTTAAAAATTCTTCACATCACCTTGATAAGCTTTTGCATGAATGTACAAGGCTTTCTTCTTACTCCGGTTTAATCATGGCTAACCGAAAGTGAATTATTGTTCGCTTTAATGAACATGGGCATAACCGGCTTATGATTGCAACTGACGCTTCACTGCTTATGCCTAATCATGAAAGCATTGCGGATGACCTTTTACGGGATTGACTCAATCGCCTTGCAGTTGTGTCAAGCCGTTTAGTGTTTTGAGATAAACCCGGAAGGATTAATGCCTGGCTTTCTATTATTGTCTGCAAATGGAGATAAGTTGGTTCCGCACAGCTCCGACCAGAGGTACGGAGTCCCGTATTCCATCGGACCTGTCCCGTTTATTCGGGATGCAGCATTAATATGAAAGCATTGCGCGAGAGGATGAACAATCCCGCACGTGCGGGACTGCAAAGTCAAAAACAGCAAGTTAACCATCTTGTAGCTCAAGCCACTACATGCATTTGAGACTTACAACGACTAACTAAAAGCAATCAAAGAGGTATAACAATGATATGAATGAATTAAATCAAACGCCATGCTACAAAAAAATATTGGTTATTGATGATGATGCAGTTGATCGTTACATAACAACCCGGACAATTAAAAAGTATGCCTTTGCCGAAGAAGTCATTCTTAAAGAATCGGCAGAGAGCGCCTTAGTGTATCTTAAATCATTAGCCGGTACGCCAGATGAGTTGCCCAATTTAATTTTTCTTGCCATCAGGATGCCGGCAATGGACGGCTTCTATTTCCTGGACAAATATCAAAACCTTCCTGATGCAGTAAAGAATAATTGTACGGTCATGATACTTTCCACGTCACTATACCCCTGCGACCATCAGCGGGCAAAAAATAACAAGTATGTAAGCATGTTTCTGAATAAACCACTTGATAAAGGGATGCTTAATGAAATATCTCTTATTGGCAATCCCGTTTCTTAAAGCATTAATCAACCGCCATACCCATACAAAAATATGGGTTCGATTAACCCCTTACACTTCTTTACTTTGCACCCGTTTGAATTGCATTATCACATTTCGTCCTCATCTCTAAATCCTTTTCTTTTACATTTGCCGCCTTTTAGTTATATTTGAATACTGTATCTCTCATAAAAGGTATGCTTAGCAAACAATATAGAAACTTTCCTCTGCGTTTTAAGCGTAAGGCACTCTTGTTCTTATTTGCCACCTTGTTTGTTCCATTTTTTCTCATTGCACAAAACAATAAAATTGATTCTCTTAAAACCGTATTGCAAATAGCAAAAGAAGACACCAACAAGATAAATATTCTTAATACTTTAGGCAGTGAATTAATAAACAAAGGGAATTTTGATAGCGCAATGATTTATTCTTCTGCGGCAAGAGATTTAGCTGAAAAAACGCAATTTAAAAAAGGTATGGCTGACTCTTACAACAATACTGGCACTGTTTATCTTAAACAGGGCGATTACACGAAAGCATTAAAAAATTATTTGCAGGCGTTAAAAGTTTGGGAAGAAGTTGGTGCCAAACAGAATATCGCAAAAGCCTATAAAAATATCGGTATTATTTATAGGTATGAAAAGAACTATGCGGAAGCAATAAAAAGCGAGTTGTTTGCTTTGCAATTATATCAACAGATAGGAAAGAACGAAAGAGATGTTGCCAATTGCTATACTAATATAGGTAATGTTTACTTTTCTCAAAGCAATTACGAAAAGGCATTGACAAATTATTTATTGGCTTTGAAAATCGCACAACACATCGGAGACAAGTTAGGCATAGCTGCTTCGTATAACAATATTGCCGTAGTCAGCGGAATGCAGCATAACTATTCAGAAGCCATGCGTAATCTTTTAGCCTCTTTTAAAATACATGAAGAAATTGGAGACAAACTTGGTATGGCTTTAGTGTACAATAATATCGGGAGTGTTTTTATTAACCAGAGAAACTACAATGAGGCTAGAAAAAATTACTTAGCTGCCTTGCAGGTAGCTAAAGAAATAGGGTATAAGGAAGGATTAAGTGACGCATATAGCGGTCTGGCAGAATTGTCAGATTCAATAAGAGATTACAAAAATGGCTATCTCTATTACAAACTCTTTTCAGAATTCAAAGATAGTTTGTTGAATGAGAGCAGCAGCAAGCAGATAATTGAAATGAGAACAAAATATGAAACAGAGGAAAAGGACAAAGAGATTACAATATTAAACAGCGCGAATAAAATAAAAGATGCTGAAGTGAAAAAGCAAATAGTCATTAAGTATGGCGCCTTATTATTAGCTGCTTCAATTCTGGGAATGGCATTTATAGGGTTCCGAAATATCCGGATAAAAAACAAAGCTGCACAATTGGCAAAAGCCAATGAAATTAGACAAAGGATTTCAAGAGACCTGCATGACGAAATTGGTACTGGCTTGACTATCATTTCCATGATATGCAAGCAGGCGAAAAAGGAATCAGGTATTACGGTACCGGAACTGTCAGACGCTGTCAATATTCAGACGCAAAGTGTGAACCAAAAACTGAGAGAGTTGGTTTGGGCTGCAAGCCCCGAAAATGATAACCTGGAGGTCATGATCTCTTCCATGCGAAATTATGTTTTTAAATATTTTGAAAATTCAACTATTAAGTACTCAGTTAATATGCCTGATAAAGTGCCGTCTCTTGGCTTGGAAGCTGATGTAAGCCGTAATCTGATTTTTGTATTGAAAGAAGCCCTCAATAACAGCGTCAAACACAGCAACGCCAGCCACGTGGACATTTCATTTCATCTAAGTGAAAGCAGACCACCTCTCTTTGGGGGCCAGGGGGCTTCTTTTACTTTTAAAATAGCTGATAATGGAAAAGGTATTGACTACAATTCCATTCCTGCACAGCATAGCGGTCTTAGCAATATGCGCAAGCGAATAGAAGACATTAAAGGAAAGATCGAAATAGTCACCGGAGCAGGAAAAGGAACACAAATAGAAATAACCGGCACCTTCACCTGATATTAACTATGTCAGTTGTAAATGGTTTGTAATCTTTGCGCCTTCTTTGCGAAAAATCTTTGCGTTCTTTGCGGTAAAAAAATACTAACCGCAAAGTTCGCTAAGGAAAATACACGCCAAGAACGCTAAGAGTTTAAATATATTAGTAAAAATAAAGAATGAATATGATGGAAAATGAGTTATCAAATAAGCTAATTGGACTAGCTATTGAAGTTCATACAGCATTGGGTCCCGGATTATTGGAAAGTGCATACAAAGAATGTTTGTGTTATAAAATTAGCAAGTCTGGTATGTTGGTTGAAAAAGAAAAACCTATGCCATTGGTTTTTGAAGAAGTAAAGCTTGACTGCGGTTACAGAATGGATTTGCTGGTCGAGAAAAAATTAGTGATAGAAATAAAAAGTGTGGATGCATTAAATGACATTCACCTCGCACAAACTCTCACTTATCTGAAATTAGGGAAATACAAACTAGGTTTGTTAATTAATTTTAATGTTGTCAGATTAAAAGATGGCATCAGGAGGGTCGTAAATGGTTTATAAACTTTGCGCCTTCTTTGCGAAAATACTTTGCGCTCTTTGCGGTTATTCTTTTTTACCGCAGAGGACGCTAAGAAAATACACGCAAAGGACACAAAGAAATCAATCCTTCGACATTCATTATTCCTTGTTCAATATTCGATATTCCTTTGCGACATCTGCACATCGGCTTTCACCCATACCTTTATATAGTTGCAATTATTTATAACCTGCATATTTTTGCATAAATTCAATTCCTTTCAAATGACAATACATGTTGCAATTGTAGAAGATCAAAAACAAATCCGGGAGGGCTTAAAAGTCATGATTGATTCTTCACCCGATTTGTTCTGCGCAGGTGCGTTCGAAGATGCCGAAGGATTAATTAAAGCTTTCAAACATTTGGATGTGCAGGTAGTGCTGATGGACATTGGTCTGGGCGGCATGAGCGGCATTGAATGTGTGGAGAAGCTTAAAGAAATGCGTCCTGAAGTGCACTTTTTAATGTGTACCTCTCTCGATGAAGATGATAAAATTTATGATGCGCTCTGTGCAGGCGCCACGGGCTACATGCTGAAAAGCGCTTCAGATGAGGATTTAGCTCAAGCCATCAAGCAAATACAAGCTGGTGGTTCTCCCATGTCGCCGTCAGTGGCAAGAAAAATTGTCAATTCATTTTCAGGAAAGCGCAAAAACACAAAATTATTGAATGCTTTAACAAATAGGGAAAAGGATGTGCTCAACCTGCTTAACAAGGGGTATCCTTATAAAATCGTTGCAGACAAGCTTGGCATTGGAATGGGTTCTATGCGCTTTCACATCAGGAATATTTACGAAAAGCTACAAGTACACTCCCGTGCCGACGCCTCCAACAAAGTGTTCCGCAAAAACTTAGCCTGACATTCCCCCTTGTGGGATGGCATTTTTGAGCACTGGCGAAGGGGGATACAGGGCAATGTCGTTAAGTTAAGAAAAATTGAATGATGAATAACAAACAAGGAACACCGAATGATGAAGTAAATCAAGCATTTCGAAATTCATTATTCCTTGTTCGATATTCGATATTTTTAAAAACATCCTTAACTTAACGACATTGGGATACAGGGGGATGTTGTATTTCCGATTCGCAAATTCGTAGATAACAAACGATTCGCAAAATAAGCTTAATTTATTGAAATGCGGTGATTATTGCACCTAATCACCGCATAAAATGCGGTAAATATGTCGTATATTCGCCGCATAAAATGCGGAGAATATGTACATATATCAGCATAAAGACTGGCCAAATTTTACCTGGGATCAGGAAAAGATTTCAAAAATTCTTTTAGAAATCCGACACCGTCAAGGCAGACTGATAGGCCGGATGGAGGGGTTAGGATTTTCACTACAAACGGAAGCTACCCTGCAAACCATGACGTTAGAAGTTCTAAAGTCAGGTGAGATCGAAGGAGAAAAATTAGACGCAGATCAGGTACGTTCTTCCATTGCTCGTAGGTTAGGAATGGATATAGGAGGACTTGTGTTGTCTGATCGTAATGTGGAGGGTGTAGTTGAAATGGCAATAGATGCAACTCAAAAATTTAAAGCTCCGTTAACCGAAGAGCGTTTGTTCGGTTGGCATGCTGCTTTATTTCCTGCCGGAAGAAGTGGCATGTATAAAATTGTTGTTGGCACATGGAGAACGAATGAGCCAAAGGATCCGATGCAGGTTGTTTCAGGAGCAATGGGAAAAGAGAATGTCCATTTCGAAGCTCCGGAAGCAAAACTATTGCCAAAAGAAATGAAAAGGTTTTTGGAGTGGTTTGAATCTGAAATAAGTATTGATGCAGTAATCAAAGCTGCTGTTGCTCACCTGTGGTTTGTAACAATACATCCCTTCGATGATGGCAACGGACGAATGGCCCGGACTATTGCAGACATGCAGCTTGCCCGTGCAGATGGTATATCTCAACGTTTTTATAGTATGTCTGCTCAAATAAGATTAATGCGCAAAGAGTATTACGATGTTCTTGAAAAAACTCAGAAGAGCACGCTAAATATTACAGAATGGTTAGAGTGGTTTCTTGTTTGTCTAAGTCAGGCATTAATCGCTGCAGAAGATACGCTTTCAATAGTATTAAGAAAATCCCATTACTGGGAATGGATGACAACAAAGATGCTTAATGAACGTCAAAGATTAATGATTAATAAATTGCTGGATGGTTTTTTGGGAAAGCTTACCAGTTCTAAATGGGCAACGATTGCCAAATGCTCTCCTGATACTGCATTGCGCGATATTCAAGACTTAATGGAACAAGGCATTTTAGAAAAAGAGCAAGCTGGCGGACGAAGTACAAGTTATAAATTAGTAGTGCTAAATACTTAAAACCATTCGTTCGTGTCGAGTCCTCTGCGGTTATTTTTTTGTCTTCATCTTCAAATCTGCACATCGCACATCTTCACATCAACTCTTGCGCCCTCATATGTTAAAATTTCCTTTTCTTCTATTCGTAAATTCGTAAAGACCTGTCGTGAGCTTAGTCGAACGATTCGTATTCGTAGATGTTCATTTTCAAATCTTCAAATCACCAAATCATCAAATTGTTTTCCCATCTGCCCATCCGCACATCTTCACATCTGCACATCATTTCTCCCCTTTTTCTAATAAAAACCACAAAAACCATCAACCCATATCTTTATACGGTTTTACAATTGAATTTCACACCATACGTTTGTATAAGATAAGATGAGAAGAAAGTTATACTCTTCACACTCATTATCTATACTGTAAAAATTAATTAAAACAAAATAAAAATGAAAAAACTCTTAATTCTCCTATTAGTATTTACATGCAGCTTAAACATTTCCTATGCCCAATGGCAGCAAACCAATGGTCCTTTTGGTGCCGGTACTATTACTTGCATTGCTACAAGCGGAACAAATATTTTTGCGGGGACAAGTATGGGTGGTGTATTTTTATCCTCCGATTCAGGAACAACCTGGACTACCGTTAATAACGGTTTGACAGAGACCATTATAACTTCATTAACTATAAGTGGAACGAATATTTTTGCGGGTACTCAAGATTCTGGCGTATATTTATCTACCAATACAGGGTCTAGCTGGACTGCAGTTAATAACGGCTTGTTGGCCACTAATGTTGTTTCATTAGCTTCATTAGGAACGAATATTTTAGCGGGGATTCTTCAACGTGGTGTATTTTTATCTACTGATACCGGTGCAACCTGGACTCCAATTAATAATGGTTTTTCAAATTTAAATGTCGGAGCATTAGTTGTAAGCGGAACCAATATTTTTGCGGTGGATCATGGCGGTTATTTTGTATATCTATCCACCGATACCAGCTCAATCTGGTCGCAGATTGATCGGAGTTACCTTCAGGGAGGTATCACTTCATTGGCCGTAATTGGACAGAATATTTTTGTGGGTACTGGTAATGGCAGCGGTATATTGTTATCCACCGATACCGGGTTAACCTGTACAGCAGTTAATAATGGTCTGCCTTTATATACCAACGTTAATTCATTACTTGTAAACGGTACAAATATTTTTGCGGGGACTAGTGGTGGTGTATTTTTATCCACCAATAATGGGGGTATCTGGTCTGCAATTAATAACGGTTTCACAGATTCCACTATTAATTCTTTAGCAGTAAGTGGTAACAATATTATTTTTGCCGGTACTGATATTGCCGGAGTATGGAAAATAAATCTCGGCTGCACGATTCCCGCCCCGAGCATAACAGATGCTGATAACTGTGGAAATTCTATGCTTACTGCTACCGGATTCACAGGTACATTATTATGGAGTACAGGGGAGACAACTTCTTCCATCACCGTCACCATTGCAGGCACTTACTCCGTCACGCAGACTGGAGGAGGATGTACCAGTCCTCAGGTAACAGGAACAGCCGCTCCATTTTTATGGGTTAACCAGTCCGGCAATACGAATGCGGGAAACGATTTTTGGTTCGCCTTCCCCTATGATAGCGACTCGACCCAGGTCACCTATGCAATCAGTATGACATCCTTCGTAAACGCCACCGGAACGGTATCTATCCCCGGAATAGGGTTTAATCAGAATTTTACAGTAATTCCCGGCTCAGTAACACGGATTGTTCTGCCGGATATCGATGTAATTGTGAGCAATCCGGACGTGATAGCAAACAATGCTGTACATGTTTTTTCCGATAGTACTATTGCACTGTTTTTTTCTGAGGAATCCGGTGGACCACGAAATGATAATTCGTATGTTTTGCAGAATGGAGTCTTAGGAAACGACTACTATGTGATGAGCTTTGCCGGATTAGGCAGCACATATGATGGTCTGATGAATGCTATATCTGAATTTGTGGTCATTGCTCCGGGTAGCCCGGTTAGGGTGGAGATAATACCTTCCGTAGCAACCTTGGGAGGGCATCCCGCAGGTATTCCATTTGACACAACATTGTTACCAGGTCAGCTTTTCCAGGTTCAGAGCGACAGTGACCTTACCGGTAGTCGGGTTCGTTCTTTTAACACGGCTCAGAAATTTGCAGTAATTGGAGCTAATGCCATGGCTGCAGTTTCATGTAATGGCACCGTAGATCCAATGTTTGAACAATTAATACCTATATGTTCCTGGGGTGAACACTATGTGGTGGTCTCCACACCTCAAACCGAAGATATATGCCGGGTTCTTGCTTCACAGAACGGAACAATGGTAAACATTAATGGAAATCTGGCGGCAACGCTCAATGCGGGGCAATATTATGACACGATCGTTAAACCATCCTCTCCATTTTTTATAACTGCAAACAATCCAATTTCAGTTGGAAGGATTCTGCAAACAAATGAATGCAACAATTCTACAATACGGATCAATGATATAAACTACACCCATCCGGGTGATCCTGACTTGATATTAGTAGATGCCAATGAGCAGATGTTATTAGACAGTGTAACTTTTTATGCCACTACAATTAATGGAATGGACAGCAATTGGGTACAGATTGTGACCCGGTCCCCTTATACCAATACTGTTTTTCTTGATGGACAAAACATAGGCTCTTCATTTATTCCCTTGCCTTTTAATACCTCTTATTCTTATACAAACCTAAGCATAGATAGTGGGGCGCACAATTTAACTACCACTGGCCAGGGATTCCTGGCATATCAAGTTGGGTTAGGTACACCTACTTCCATCGGTTGTGCTGCCGGTGTTTATATCACGTGTGCTGTTGTTATTCCTTCTTTTCAATCCAGTGACTCGACCTTCTGTACCAACCAATGTATTAATTATACTGATCTTAGTACCAACGCCACTTCATGGCAATGGAGCTTCCCCGGGGCAATTCCTTCATCAAGCACCATTCAAAATCCCCAAGGTATATGTTATGATTCGGCAGGCACTTTTAATGCTATGCTTATTGCTTCCCATGGCGGCGAAAGAGACACGCTTACGTTTACAAATTTTATCCACGTGTTTGTTACTCCTCCTACGCCAGTAATAACCCAGCATCATGATACACTCTATTGCAGCACTGATCCGTCATACAGCTCTTACCAATGGTATGATAGTACAACACTTATTCCGGGCGCTACAGATACTTTCCTCATCGTTACTCATGGCGGTAATTACAATGTAGCGGTGACAAATGAATTTGGCTGCAAGATTTCAGTAGGTATTACTATCGCCCACAACGTAGGCATTAATGAGTTTTCTGCTGATAATTATATTTCTCTTTCTCCTAACCCAGCCTCTACTCAACTTACCATTCACACTTCATCCTCCAGCATTAACGGCTCAGCAACCGTTTCTATAATGAATGTGCTTGGAGAAATAATACAGGAGGAGAAGTTAAAGTGGACTGATGATATAATCATCAACATCAAAAACATTCCCCCCGGCATTTATTTTCTTCAGATGAAAACAGAAAGTGGGAGTGATACTAAAAGATTTGTAAAGGAATAAAAAACATCTGAATTGTCTTTGCGAACGAAGCAGAGGTTTGTGTGATGGGGTGAAGCAATCCGTTGCTTTATGGGTAGGGACTGCTTCGCTCTGCTCGCAGTGACAAACAAAGAGGAGAGGGTTGTAATCATGAAAAGCAATTTATGCAAAATAAACTAATAGACCTCACCCACATTCTCAATGAGAAAATCACAGCCTATCCCGACACCGAAGCACCTAAATTTGAAGAACTAAATAATGTTGCCGAGCATGGATTTGCCGAACTTAAAATGACTTCTGTTCTTCATGTAGGCACACATATAGATGCTCCATGTCATATATTAAAAAACACAAAATCACTTGACCAGTTTCCACTTGACAAATTTATCGGTAACGCAATCGTAATTCCTTGTCAGTACAAAGAAGAAATTAGTTTGAAGTACCTTCAATCATACCGCGACCAGATCACTAAAACTGATTTCATCCTCTTCTTTACCGGCTGGCAATATAAATGGAATACCAGTGGTTACTTTGACGACTGTCCAGTTCCAACCATAGAAGCTGCAAAGTGGTTGACCAAATTCAAGCTTAAAGGAATTGGTTTTGATTCTTTTTCAGTGGACAAAATTATTTCAGCGAAAAAAATTACTTCGGAGAATATGCCAAATCATTACATATTGTTAGAAAAGGAATTCTTGCTAATTGAGAACCTCACTAATCTGGATAAACTTCCGGGAAGCCTTTTTTCATTTCAGTGTTTACCTCTGAATATCGAAAATGCAGATGGATCGCCCGTGAGAGCAATGGCAATGTTACCGGCAACCTTCATGACGATAGCATGACTTAACTCTTGAGCGGAGTGGAAACTCAGAGTATGGCAGTGGGATACATTTTGTGAGCTTAAAAACACAGCATAACGAGACTTCGGCGAGAGCGCTCAGTCGAACGCTTGTTAAAAAGGTTATTGTTTATTAGACATTATTCACTAAAGCAACATTGCTCAACGCAACAATTGACGACAAATTTATGACTTATGCAAAAAAACCGGGAAGGGTGTCAG
>PLYJ01000082.1 GCA_003151745.1 Bacteroidota bacterium | reverse complement strand
AGCTATTTCAGGAAGGGACAACACACTGTGTTGTGAGATGAACATGTTGTGTTGTGAGATCAACAGACCGTGGTGTGAGACTGACACATTGTGGTGTGAAGCCGATTTAGAAAGGAAAGCGGTGCGTTGCCGGCGAATGGTTCCTGCGTTTATGACATGATACGCGGCATGTGTTAAACAAAAATAAAACAGCCACGAATTACCCGAATTTTCACGAAAACAAACCTTCGTGTTCCGACAAGTTGTATGTAGTTACCAAAACAACGCTGGATTGAGTAATTAACAAAAAAGTAATCAAAATTGAAGTAGATAAACTAATAAAAGAGACTTAAGCCAACTTGAAAATCATTGAATAATGAGAAAGAAAATTTTAACGGTTGTTTTGCAAAGCTCTCTTTTCACAAGTAGGAAACAAAATCTACTACAATCTCTCCGATGTGGAGGACTTGTTGAACAGGCATTACAACAAAGCGTTCAAGAAATAGAAGCCGGAAATATGAAAGCTTCTGTTTTCCGCAACTTCAACGTAGTGGTTGAAGACAAATCCCTACTTGCCATCTCCAAAGAGATAATAGAGGGTAAATACAAAAGCGAAGTGGAGGAAGTCCGTCAGCTTTTCGCCTCCGGCAATAAAGCCGGTGCAGATGAGCTAAAGAAAAAGTTGCCGGGGTTTACGCCCTCGGCAACTTTTTCAGGCGGACGTAAAGGCGAGCACCTTACGTTTTACAGTCAGTGCATTGTACTTGACCTGGACAATCTCACTCCTGAGCAGTTAGAAGATGCTTTCAAGAATGCATCTTCTATTCCTTACACCTTCTGCTGCTTCCGCAGCCCGAAGGGAAACGGACTGAAAATAATAGCAGAGGTAACAAGCATGCTCCAACATCACGAAAACGCCTACACGCAGTTAGCCGACTACTATCAATCACAATTAGAAATTCCGATTGACCGTTCAGGCAAAGACGTTACCCGGCTCTGCTTCTATTCTTATGATCCGTTGGCTCACAAAAATATCAGCAACAAAAAATTTTCCGTTCAGATTTCAGAAACTGAAATCTTGCCGGAAGCAGTCAAGCCCATGCCTCCGCAATCGCAATACACGCTCCCTGCTACTCATGATTTTGCTTTCGCAGAATCATATCGCAGCGCCATCAAGTTCACCGAAAATGTTGCTGCCTTCTCCGAAGGCAATCGCAACAATTTAGTTTATCGCTTAGCTTGCAACTGCAACCGAACCGGCATTCCTTATGATGATGCTTTGTTTCTGATTTTAAGTGATTATAATTTTAACTTGAAAGAAGTTACAGCTGCGGTCAATTCAGCATACAAACATCACGACACTGAGTTTGCAAAGTTTGCACACTCAGCACGCTTCCCTTCTCCGGCGCCTGTCCCGCTTTCTGCGGGAGAGAAGGTGGTCGAAGACCGGATGAGGCCAAAGAAGAACAACCTTCCGACGAATTTAGCGAACTGCTTTCATCAACACCCTATATACCCGATGAAGTGATTATATCACTTCCTGATATTTTACAAAACGGCTGCAACGCCTTTGTAAACAAACGCGAAAGAGACCTTTTCCTCACCGGCGCCATTGCCATACTAAGTGGATGTATCAGTAATGTATCAGGCGCTTACGACCATCGCACTGTGTACGCAAACCTAAACTGCTTCGGCATTGCACCACCCGTAAGCGGGAAAGGCGCTCTTACCTCCGCCAGGGATTTGGGAAAAGCATATCACAAAAAATTACTTGCCGACAGTCAGGAAGCGCAAAAGCAATATAAGATAGCCATGCAGCAATACAAGATGGATATGCGCGATTCAAAAAATAAAAGCGCGGAGGAACCACCCGTAGAACCCGATTTCAAGTTGCTCTACATTCCCGCAAATTCAAGTTCTGCAGCAGTCATCAAGATGTTGAAGAACGCTGACGGCAAAGGCATCATTTGCGAAACAGAATCCGACACGCTCTCCGCAACCTTCAAGCAGGATTGGGGCGGCTATTCTGAAATGCTTCGCAAAGCATTTCATCACGAACCAATTACCTACAATCGCAAGACCAACAACGAGCACATTGAAATTGATGCACCGCAACTTTCAGTTGCGCTGGCCGGAACGCCCTCACAGGTGTTGTCCCTCATCTCATCATCTGAAGACGGCTTATTCAGCCGCTTCATCTTCTATGTGTTTCGTTCTGAAATGACGTGGAGGGATGTTTCCCCAAGCGGCAACCGGGTAAATCTCACACATCATTTCAGCCATCTCTCCGAGCAGGTCAAAACAATGATTGAATACCTGGAAGCATCACCCACCACATTCGATTTGACAACCGCACAATGGAATGAACTAAACTCATTCTTTAGCAATCGCCTCAACCACGCCATCACCTTCATCAGCGAAGATTTTTCAGGTACGCTCATGCGCTTGGGCCTGATTGCTTTTAGAATCTCAATGGTCATTTCTGCCATCCGAAAGTTTGAAGATGCCGTTGCCGACAATCACATCATCTGCGATGATATGGACTTTAAAACTGCCTTCGCGCTGGCAGACGTCTATCTGCAACACGCCATTCTCATGTTCAAGCACCTGCCTAAGGGCACAGGGGTAAAGTTAGAACCTCAAAAGCGAAAGCTTTTTGATGCTCTTCCGCAGGAATTTACCCGGCAGGAAGCAATTATCATAGGCAGGGAACATAAGCTTGCTGAACGAACAATTGACAAATATCTTAAACAGTTTGTCGGCAAATTCCTTTCCAAACTCCCCGAATACGGTAAATACCAAAAACTGTAACGTGCAAAGTGTGCGAAACTTCTGCACACTTTCTATTGTCCGCACACTTTGTACGGTTTGTATTTACGGCAGCAATCGCCATTTGCTGCCGTTTTATAGTTTTTGCACTTTGCACGGTTCAAATATTTAGGGGAGTGTTGAAAACTTTTAAAGAAAAATCCATAATAAAAAGAATTATCTGGTAGGTTTGGACAAAATTTGTCAAGATACCTCTCTGTCCATGATTAAAGTAGAAACCTTTGGTGAAAAAATCCGAACTCTAAGGGAAGAAAATAAAATGCCCTTGAGAAAACTTGCTGCATTACTTGACCTTGACCAGTCAACTTTAAGCAAGATTGAAAGGAGCGAACGTAAAGCCAATGCAGAGATGATTGAACGGCTTGCAAAGATTTTTAAGGTCGATAAAAAAGAATTGCAAGTAAGTTTTGTTAGTGATTTGGTTGCGTATAATCTTCTTGAAGAAGAATATGGGAAAGAAATTCTGCAAATAATGAACCAATTCATCAAAGAATTGGCAACGAAGTAGTCCTCGAATTTATTACCTGAACGATGGAATTGGGAAATTACTATCAATATTATTGATAAAATATGAGTAATATTAAACTATTTGAAAGCAAGAAAATACGCAGCCAATGGGATGCAGAACAGGAGAAATGGTATTTCTCCATAGTTGACATTATTGAAGTATTAACCGATACCGACCGACCAAGAAAGTATTGGAGTGATTTAAAAGCCAAGTTAAAAAAGGAAGGAAGTGAGTTGTCCGAAAAAATCGGACAACTGAAAATGCAATCGGAAGATGGCAAGTTTTATTCAACAGATATAGCCGATACTGAACAGCTATTAAGGTTAATTCAATCTATTCCCTCACCCAAAGCAGAGCCCTTTAAGCAATGGCTGGCAAAAGTAGGCTATGAAAGAATAGAAGAAACACAAGACCCTGAAATGAGCATTGACAGGGCAATGGAAAATTACCTGAAACTCGGTTATAGTAAGGATTGGATAAACCAGCGCCTCAAAAGCATTGAAGTCAGAAAAGAACTCACCGATGAATGGGAAAACCGAGGCGTTAAGAAAGGACAGGAGTTTGCAGCACTTACAGATATTATTACACAGGCATGGAGCGGCAAAAATGTAAAGCAATACAAGCAGCACAAAAATCTGAAAAAGGAAAACCTCAGAGACCACATGACCAACTTGGAATTAGTGTTGAATATGCTTGCCGAAGCAACCACAACGGAAATTTCAAAAGAGAAGAAACCGAAGAACTTTGATGAGAATAAAATCATAGCCAAACAAGGCGGTACCATTGCAGGCAATACCAGAAAGGCAATTGAGGCAAAGTCAGGAAAGAAAATCGTAAGTCCGCTGAATGCTAAACAACTGAAACAAAGTAAGAGTAGAAAAAAATTGAAATAAAAATTGTTTTTCCCTAATTCAAAACCCTAAATCTGTAAGTGACATCATTAGCGTCTTGTTTAAACTAA
>PLYJ01000142.1 GCA_003151745.1 Bacteroidota bacterium | reverse complement strand
TCAACCTTTTTCAGGACGATACATTTTGTTTGTCCGTCCATGATGCCATACCATGCGACCGGGAAGGTGGATAGTTGGCTAACAATGGTACCCCCTGTGTGCCATAGTTACCCGGATCGTTAACTACACTTGAACCATTCATCCAAGCCCATTGATTAATGGTGGGATCATATTCAAAAAGGTCACCGTTTATATTGCCATAACTGTCAATTCCTCCGAATAGCCAGAACTTACCACTAGTATCTGTCCATTGACATGCTTCATACAAACCCGATGGGTTATTGGCAGGGTCGAATATTGTTTCAGAGCCGTATGTAGCAAGCGATCCGGTAACTTTAGTGCCATGCATCCATGTCCATTGTCCTGCCTGCGCCAAACAGAAAAATGGAAAAAGACAGGTCGCAAATAATGCAAACCGCAAACTATAAATTGCAAGTTTACTTTTAGAAGTAGTTGTTTTCAAGACTCCTTGATTTTAGATAAAACAAAGGTAGTGAAAATAACCGTCAATTGCTTCAATCAATAATTTTTTTACATTTGCAGAGAAGTGCAGCAACTTAAATCTTAATGCCGACGCCTCCTGTTTAAAATCTCTCATTCAATGAGTAAACACTTTACTAAAACCTTTGTTCTTCTTTTTCTCGCTTTTGCCCCTGCTATTGTTTATTCGCAGACTACTCTTATTTATTTTGAGGATTTTGAAGCCACAGATACATCGAATATTCATCTGAACACCGGAGACGTGGGAACGAATACAGGACCTAACCTGTGGGAGATCAATAACAACTATATAGGGCAGCCTGTTTTCCCGAATACCATCTCCGAGGACAGCACTTTCGGGGGACCATCACTCATCCTGACAGCAACTACCTTCATATTCATGATGTGAATGTAAATTCAGTCAGCAATGCCAACTTTGATCCTACAACTCCAAGTGACAGGTTTACTACCTTAGTGCCCTTTTGCACCCTCGGAAAGGATTCTATTCATTTTGCTTTTTTTTATTTATGTATTGGGGATTCTAATAATGCTTACGGCGAAGTATATTACAAGGCGGATGGCGGACCATGAACGTTGGCTGACACTTCAAAGTATGGGGGAACATTATAAATGGAAGTATCAAGACATATCCGATCCAGCTTTTGCTAATCATCAAAATCTTCAGTTTGGATTTAGATGGGTAAATGGCACTCGTACTGATACCGCTACTTCTTTTGGTATTGATGATATAAAACTTGTCGGCACGTATGATCCTGTCAGGTATCCTATTCATATTTCCGTTTCTCAAGTGATTGGTGTGCCTGCTTGCCAGAACAGTAGCATCTATGTTGGGCTTACACTTTCCGCTCCATTATGTGGTGTGGGTAATTACTTCCTTGAAATTTCAGGACCAGGTGGCAATTTTTCCAAAACAATTTTTACAGGCGGTTATTCGCTTAACAATGAAAATCTTACTCCGTTTCTTATTGTTCCCATTGCTTCCAGCACCCTTCCTGATACATGTTATCGGATCAGGGTTACACGAACAGATCTTACACCGCCCATTTTCTCAGATACTTCTATTTGTTTCCGGGTAATGGTTTGTTCCAATACAATAACAACATTACAGCCGGTGGTGATACCAAATCCTCTGGATACCAGTACTGCTATTTGTGTTAATAGTGTCATTGATGTTCCTTTCCTGTCAACTGGTGTATTTATAAATAATACATACATAGCCCAGTTGTCTGATTCCTCTGGTAATTTTACCAAACCGATCAATGTGCTTGGATCATTGCATAGTTCTCAAACTTTTCCCGGTCCGCCGGGAACTGTTTCAGGCAAAATTGTTCCATCAATAAACCAGCCAATACCTCCCGGTTGTAATTATTTCATACGGGTTATTTCAACCAGTCCTGCGGATACAGGAAGTGTTTTCGGACCTTTTTGCATTCGTGATTGCAATTTGCAAACCAATAACACCCTTGATATTCATGTCTGTCTTCCACCTGGTATTGATACCTGCTTTCCGATTCAAATTAATCATTTTCATGATTCAACTTTAGCGTATGCTCCGGCTAATGGCTTCCAGGTGGAGGTGCACAGTTCAATGGATTTTTCTTTACTGAATAAGGGAGGGCTGGGAGGAATAGTTGTTTCCGACAGTGATACTTGTCTGCATTTGGTAATTCCTAATTTGGCCTTTTTTTCATCCCTCGGTTTAGCACCTGGATTATATTATATCAGAATTGTGGCTGATAGTTCTAATGAACCCTGGAATATGTTAGGCACTTTAGTGCGGCTTACTGTCGGTTCTCCATTCCCTTCTCCTCTTACAATATTATTTAAGGATCCTATATCGGGAATCACTCGCATAGCCTCAGATACAAGTATATGTTTGAATAATGTCATAGGTTTTTATTTAAGTCCGGATAATTCTCCTAAATCTACCTATTCATGGACTTGGAATAATAAAAATGATTTTACATCCCTGGTTAACTTTAATTTTGGTTTTAACGGTACAGGCAATTATGCCTTTTCTGTTGTTGAAACAAATTTTGGTTGTGTAGGTCCCGGTTCTGATGTAGTGAATGTTCATGTTCTTGGACTTCCTTCTGTAGTCATGAGCGGACCAACGCAGGCTTGCGTTGGTGATACTGTCCATTATTCAGTTCCACTCGAAAACAATACATATTATCAATGGTCTTCTCCAACAGGTACTATATTGGACACCGCTAATAATAATCTTGATATAACTTTTAGGCAACCGGGTTTTCAAACGATCAAGATTATTGCAGTAGGACAATGTGGAGATACCAGCCGTACCCGCACGATCGATATAAAAGCCTATCCTGTTGTCAACGCTGGTAATGATACTACCGTTTGCAAACATGATACTGTTAATTTGAGCACGCCATCCGGCACCTATACATATTTATGGAGTACAGGAGCAACCACAAGAAACATTACAGTAACCCCGGACTCAACCACCACTTATACAATTGCAACAAAGCTAAACGGACCTGCCGCATGCACTTCGTATGATACTGTTGTGGTGACAGTTCAAAACCCTAATCAGGCCCAGTTTAATGATTCAATATGTCCGAAACAGCCCCTGGTGTTGGATCCGGGAATAGCGGGAGCATCTTATGTATGGAGCACCGGCAACACCACACAAACCATTACTGTGAAGGATTCCGGAACATATATATTAAGCTTTAAACTGGATACTGCTGTTTGCAGAACAAAAGATACCTATACCGTAAAGCTGACCTATCTCTATCCTCCCGGCAACGGAACGGACACTGCAATATGTCCCCCCGGTGAAGTATCGCTGGATGCAGGTCAGGCTGGAGGAGTATATTACTGGAGTACAAATGACACTTCACAGATTATTACCGTGCATGATACTGGAATATATACGCTCACCATTCTTGACAAGACAGGAAAATGCAATGCTACACGTATATATCGCGTAAACGATCTCTGTGCGGCTGATTCTATTTCTTATCCAAACGTAATTACGCCTAACGGCGATGGCTTCAATGATACCTGGCATAATAAATATGATACCTATTTCAACACTTTTAATGTAAAAATATGGGATCGCTGGGGGGCTTTTAATTTATGAATCAAGCGATAGTAAATTTAAATGGGATGGAACGAACAAGCAGGGCAAGAAGGTAAGTGACGGTGTTTATTATTATATTGTAAATGCCACTTCAAGCCTTAGTCAAAATCAATTGCATGGATATGTTGAGGTGATTAATTAAATGAATTTTAATATTTGTTGATTAACATCTTACTATTCGTATTCATTTTCAGGTCAGCACATCCTCAAATTTTCAAATTACCTTCGCAGCCTTATGCCCGGAAATTCAATAGGACAACTTTTTTGCCTCACTACTTTTGGTGAATCTCATGGCGCTGCCATTGGCGGTGTTATTGACGGATGCCCCGCAGGGCTGAAGATGGATTATGATTTCATTCAATCCGAATTAGACAGGAGAAAACCAGGACAATCGAAAATAACGACGCAACGAAAAGAGTCGGATACGTTTGAGATTCTTTCAGGCGTAAAAGATTTTATGACACTTGGTTCGCCCATAGCATTTGCTATCCGCAACCAGGATTACCGCCCTTCTGATTATGAAGAGATGGAAAATGCATATCGCCCCTCGCATGCTGATTATACATACGATGCGAAGTATGGTGTGCGCGATCATAGCGGTGGAGGCCGTTCTTCTGCACGTGCCACTGCAGCTTGTGTATTTGCAGGCGCTGTAGCAAAGCTCCTTATTAGTAGGGAGTTGTTGGTAGTTAGTAGGGAGGCGGAAGTGAATTCCCCAACTACTAACTACCAACTACTAACTACTATAAACGCCTATGTTTCTCGCGTAGCGAATATCTCTCTCGATAAGGATTATACCCAGCTCAACTTAGAGAACACAGAAAATAACATCGTTCGCTGCCCCGATGAAGCCGTTGCAGCAAAGATGATCGAAGTGATTGAGAATGCAAGAAAGGAAGGAGATACTGTAGGCGGTGTAGTTACCTGTGTCATTAAAAATGTTCCTGTCGGATTAGGAGAGCCTGTGTTTGATAAGCTTCAGGCATCGCTTGCCCAAGCCATGATGAGCATCAACGCAGCGCATGGCTTTGAGTATGGCAGCGGCTTTGCAGGCACTGCCTTGCGTGGTTCTCAGCATAACGATTTGTTTGAAAGGGCAGGGGGGAAGATAGCGACTAAAACGAATAACTCAGGCGGCATACAAGGAGGCATCAGCAACGGCATGGATATATACTTTAATGTTGCCTTCAAGCCTGTTTCCACCATCATGCAAAAGCAACAAACTATTGACAGCAGCGGCAATGCAACAGAAATAAAAGGCAAGGGAAGGCACGATCCATGTGTGCTGCCCAGGGCAGTGCCCATTGTGGAAGCGATGGCTGCCCTCGTCATGGCAGATCACTGGCTTAGGAATAAGAATTCGAGGGTTTAATCAGGCAGCATAAGCTAACCTTCGCAGCACTTTTATTTGTGCAATTACTTTTATTCCTCCTACAAGTCTCTTAATTGTAAATATAGGAAGCTTTGCATGTAGCGCCAGCTCATCTCCTGTGGGCATGTGCTTAAGCTTAATGACTACTCGTTTCAATTCATCCATACATTCTTTCTTGCTTATACGAAGGTGATGACCAAAACCTCTCTCATTAGGTTTCAGGCCTGCCAATTGCTGCGCTTTTCTCATAGAGCCGAAACGATAGTGATAGGTCAACCAGCATGCAATACCGCTAACCTGAATTTCGGCCGCAGATGGTGTGTGGCCTAGTTTACGGGCGAGCTTTTTTAAATCGTAAAGTAGTTCTTCTTTATTACGTTTCGGTCCGCTACCTCTTTCATTTGGTTCAAGACCTGCCAATTGCTGTGCTTTGCTCAACGAGCCGAAATATTTTATGTAGGTAGGAGTAGAAGCAATACCTGCAGCGCCAAGATCGGCTGAAGAGGGTGTGTGGTCCAGTTTAATGGCAAGCTTCTTCATATCAGAAAGTAATTCTTTCTTGCTACGTTTCGGCTTGCCTGTTTCATTTGGTTCAAGACCTGCCAATTGCTGTGCTTTTCTCAACGAGCCGAAATATTTTATGTAGGTAGGAGTAGAAGCAATACCTACAGCGCCAAGATCGGCTGAAGAGGGTGTGTAGTCCAGTTTAATGGCAAGCTTTTTCAAATCAGAAAGTAATTCTTTCTTGCTACGTTTCGGCCTGCCTCTTTCATTGGGTTTAAGGCCTGCCAACTGATTCGCTTTGCTCATAGTGCCGAAATAATAATAATAGTGAACCCGGGGTGCAAGACCGCCAGCCAGAAGTTCGGCCGTAGATGGCGTATGGCCTAATTGGCGGGCAATATTTTTCAAATCGGAAAGTAGTCCTTCCTTGTTATATTTCTTTCTGCGACCTTGTGTATTCGGTTTAAGTCCTGCTTGTTGCTGCGCCTTGCCCAGCGTACCAAAATAGTGATAATAGGTTTTCCCGGAATTAATTCCGGCAGCGGCAAGTTCGGCTGAAGATGGTGTGTGCCCTAATTTGTGTGCCACCTTTTTCATATCAGAAATCAGGCCTTCCTTTCTATGTTTCGCCCTGTTATCTATTCCATTTGGGTCAAGGCCGGCCAGTTGCAATGCATTCGCCAGAGAACCGAAACGGTTCTTATAGGTACTACCGGAAGCAATGCCGGAAGTTTTAATTTCGATCACGGACGGCGTATGCCCTAATTTCAAACCAAGCTTTTTTAAATCGGAAAGTAATGTTTCCTTGCTATACCTGGCAGAATTGTCTGCACGACCTGACAATCTTTTATTCCTTTTCATATAAAATGTTTATATATTCAATAAAGCTCAAGCTGCTTTAGTTTCATTCCCCTCATTCGGTTTAGCCCAGAACCCGAAGCTGTTCTTTAAATCTTTTTGATACTGCTTATATATGTCGGCATATTGAACAGGAAGTGTAAAATCGGCCAGCAGAGTTTTAATGGCATCTTTAGAATCAAAGCCACTGCCATGGCAGTAAAGCATAAACGTTACGCAGCTTTCAAATAACCGTTTAGACAATATTCTATGTCCGCCTCCTGTAGCTCTTATCTTTCCGGCAGCAGGGCCATCTTCTACTTTTTGAATGGACATGCTTTTGAGAGCCGTATAATCGCCGGCAAGCATATATAAACGCACATCAAAGTCATTTACAAAGAATGGAAGATAGGGTATGCTATTCATTTTATGAAACCAGGTGTGATATTTCCGGTTCGCCTTCCATTCACTTTCGGGGATGAAAGCTTCACCGTCCGTCTGCACGCGGAAGTTAAACTTCATGGTGTACAGCATTTGCTCTATATGCTTCGGATAGTGCTGCAAGGCGCTCAGCAAACGCTCCGGTTCTTCTATATCCATGATTCGCACCGTTACAGGATCAACCGCTATGTTATATGCACTCACGTCGGAGCGTATAGCAGTTTCAATGCTGTCCTTATATGCAAGCACGGTGGGGTCTTGCCTGTCAATTAAATAGAATGGCTTGGAGTGCAGGAAGTTCATAGCTTTCGGTATATACTTTGTGAGTTTAACGCTTCATTCATTACAAAGGTTTGCATACATATATAATAAAGATGAGCACATACTGAAGGTAGCTGTGTATGTTTCTTTGAAAATGGAGGTGAAACGGGTTGCAGGAATGTATTAACGAGCCTTAGGTGTGTACACACCGGAGACTGATTAACCTTAACCGGCTGTCCGTTAAGGATAACGGGCAACCCCTTTATGGGTAACGGGCGCCTCATTATGGATAACCGGCAGCCCATTAAGGTTACCTGTACCTTCCTAAAAAAACCT
>PLYJ01000276.1 GCA_003151745.1 Bacteroidota bacterium | reverse complement strand
GGTTTTTTTAGGAAGGTACAAATTCATCTATGTCGTTATCGCATTCATTATTGAATGTAACAGTTTCACTAATAAATATTATTTTTTCATTGTTGAACACAACGTATTCACTAATAAAAATTATTTATTCACTGTTGAATGCAACGTATTCACTAATGACAGCGATGTGTTCATTGTTGAATAGAACGTGTTCACTAATGAAAATTATTTATTCATTAGTGACTTCAACGCATTCACTAGTGAATGAGATGAATTCATTGATGAATTCGATAAAGGTTCGAAAGGAATTTGTGTGTCCATGGGTGAAATAAAAACGGTTATGGGAGGATTTTTGAAGGGTTTGTGAGGCGTTGTTAATGCCTTTATAGAAGAACAGGCATTCTTTGCATCTCTTTTAAAAGAGCCACTAATTTCACTAATTTTCACTAAGAATAAAAACAAATTAGTGTTAATTCGTGTAATTAGTGGCTATGCTCCGGCATTAATCTGATATTCTATACCGGAGGCAGTTATAATGCGTGTTCGGGGGCACGAGCTTTAAAATGTGTTCATCTATTTCATCTATTTTATTGGTGAAGATGATATAACGTTTTCTTGTTTCCAGGTACATCCTGTTTTTGGTTTGGTTGGCTTTCCATAAGCGGCTGAGGCGGTTGTGCATTTTATCAAGAAAATACTCACGTGTTGCCTTTTCTTTTACAAGGCGTTTTAATTGTTCTTTGTTTTCTTTATTCATCGCTTTTATTGTTTGAATTATGATTTATTGATTGTTGTCCTGAACTATGATTTTTAATGATTACTGTCTTGAACTGTGATTTTAAATGATTAAATGAATACTATGATTAAAAAGTGTAAAATCATAGCCCATCAAAAAATCATAAGGAATCATAGTTCAAGACCCTTTTTCAACAATGCCTATTTCTTCTTCTGTCAATCCATATAGCCCATACACCAGGTTATCTATCTGCGCATCCAGCTCATTGCAGCGCCGCTCGTAGTAGCTTTTGTCTTTATCGGTTTTGATGGTTTGCAGTTGCTTTTTTGCTTGAAGCATTTGATCTACCAGTTGAACCATTTTATCGTGTTGGGATTTTTCGGCTTTGTTTTGGAAATCTATTTTAATGATTGGTAGTTGCCTTATTCCAATTGGCCCACGCTGTCCACTTCTTATTTGAGGGGTTTTACCTTCCTTTACTTTTATTATCTCCTTTTCCAATCCATAATAACTCATCATTTTAGAATTCAATAATCCAAGAATGAAAAATAACTTATCTTTAGAATTGTCATTGTCATATAAAGTGAATAAAGAGTAGTTTCCAAAAAATAAATCTTCGGAATATGTAGCTGTAAATTTGCTGTCAGATTGTCTTAAAAAGATTTTGGGTCTATTAAAGTCTTCAATTGTTCTCAAATTAAATGGTCTTTGGTGAGAACCTTTTTCTTTTAAGTATTTCTTTTCGAATTTATTGTTAAATTCTTTTTCTAAACTTTTATCGTAAAGGATATATGACTTAAAGGTAGGTACAATGTATGACGATTTTATTGAAGCACCACCTTCAAGTAATGGATAACATTTGTCATTTTCCTTCTTTCCAAGAATGAAATTTGATCTTCCTTCCTCAGTTGCATAAACGGCAACACCAGTAATAATTTCTAATACATTCTCCAAGTTGTTTTTATCTTTTTCAATTTTTTTAATAGGCGAGTTGCTATTTTTTATTTCCCATTTGTAATCTTCATTTTCAGTAAAATATTTTTGTTCTATTAATTTACCGTTATCATTAATACCTTTTTTCCAAATCAATTTATTACTAACGGAAAAATCATTGCTAAGAGTTAATATTACTTGACCACTGCCAACGCCCTTAAATTCCTGAAGCCCATCAACAATCTGTTTAATATTTGTTGTTGTAGAAATAAATTTTCTTGTAGGAACAAATGCGTGCTCAAAGATGTTAAAGTCAATGATGCAACCTACTAAGCCTTTCTTATTAAGAAGTCGAATGTATTTTTCTAAAAAGAACATTACCGAATTAATTCTAGTTTTGGAGCTAAACCCAGAAAGAAAATGATATTTGTTTCTTAAATAGCTTTCAGTGGTAGGGTCTATCCCAATTGATTCTCTTCCATAGTAAGATAAATACGGTGGATTCCCCACTATGGCATCAAAGCCAGAATTGTTGTTGTTGCTATATCCTACTATCGGTTCATGAAACTGGTCTAACTTGTCCTGATTTTTTTTGAGATGAGGTTGTTCAAATCCTTCTGCCTCATTATTAGTTTCGTTATCGGCTTCGTCAACAAAAACTATTTCTGATGCTTTATTATCTGCTGTTGCTTTTATTTTTCTTTTTGTTTTTTCTTTTTCAACAGCAGCCATGCCTCTTCTGAATATATGCGGAAAGGCATGTTCAAAATCCATGGGGTTTAGTTTCCGTTCTTCATCGCCTGCAAAAAGGTTTTGTGAAAGTATGTCGGTTCCAATTAAAGAGTTTCCGCACACAATGTTTTTTGTCATGTCGGGCAGTATCTTTTCGTGAAAGAGCACCTGCATTTCGTTGGTGGTGGCAGTGGTTTCGTCTTCAAGCATTTTGAGCGAGAGGGAGAGTTGGGTTACTTCCACTGCCTGTGCATCAATATCCACTCCGTATATATTGTTGCGCAGCATGTTTTGCTTTTGTTTGATGCTGAGCACCCACAAACCGTCTTTGTAATGGCAGCCGTCTTTTTTTGCTTTGTCAGGATGCAGGCGGTAATATTTGTTGTGGTAAACGAGCAGGCAGTCGAACACGCCAATTAAAAAAGAACCACTGCCGCAGGCAATGTCGGCAAAGCGCAGTTTGGAAATCTGCTCCGGCGTTTTGCCTTCAATGAGCTTGCCAACGGTGTTCTGCACAATGTAGTCTACAATGTATTTGGGAGTGTAATACACACCGCCTGCCTTTCGCACTTCGGGCTTTTCTTCAATCTTTACACGGTGGCCGGTGGCATGTACCACTTTGCCGAGAAAGCGTTCGTAAATGCTGCCGAGTATATGTATGGGTATTTCGTTGTAAAGAAAACGGGAGTTGAGATGGCATATATCCTGGCATATAGCGTGAAACTCGCTGTCAACAGGCCCTTTAAAGGTATCGCTGTCAATAAAATTTTTCTTAAAGACAATGCCGTTGTATTTTGCATCTAACTTGCGGCAAAGTGCAATGAAGTCGTCCCATGCTTTGCCTCGTTCGCCAAAAGCATGAACGTGATGTTCCTGCTCAATGAGCTTGTCTTCAAGAAAGCGGATGAAGACGAGGCGGTCAATGATTTTCTGGGTGGCTTCGGTTAATTGTTCGCTGTCGAGGCTTTCGTCATTCCGCTTTAATGCTTTGGCAAGTATTTCGCGCTTTTCTTCAATCTCATTTAAAAAGTCAACATCAATGGTTTGATGTTTCTCTAAAGCAAATAATGCTTTCTGCACGGCCTTGCCTCTTGGCTTTGGCATGCCTTCCGCATATTTTTCTAAGGAGTTATTTGCAACTGCCTCGCGTGAAAAGAGCCAATAGATTTCAGCAAACTTCTCCTTATCGGCATATTCAGAATAATGAAAGCGCTTAACCTGCCTTTTTAAAATAGTAGAAATATCAGGACTGAAGCGGCAATCGAGAATATGAAACTCTTCAAAGTCGGTTAGCACGGCAAGGGGAGTTGCCTTGTGCCATCCGTAACGGATGGTTTGAAAATAATAATCAGGATTATATAAATCCTGCACCGGCTTTTTAGCTTCCACAAAAAATTTGGGGTCGCGGAAGTTTGGAGCCAGTGAAAAAGAATAATCAGCGCGCTTTTGCGCACCGCTCATGCTCACACCCCGTTCCACTTTTACTTCTTGTTCGTAAGGGTCTTTTTGTCTGTCATGATGCACATCCCAACCGAGTGCAATCAAAAATTTATCAATAAAATCCTTTCGTACTTCAGCTTCCTGGTAGTCTTTAGATAAATAATGGCGTTGCCCTGCCTTAAAATCTTCGACAAGTGTTTTTATCTCGTTGTATGCCTTTTCAAAGTGTTCCATGTTGCTTTCGATTTAACCTTCGCAAAGTACAAAATTTGTATTATTTGAGATTAGTGAAGTTTGGTGATTATAAACAGGGTGAGGCGCAGTCAACTATCTGCTAATAGAGCATATTCCACCCTCTCAACAATTTCAGGAACATTTCTGTTAGCCCTTGCGCTGTATGAAGCGTTTAGTGAAGGGGTTGGCGGCCTTAGAACGCCTCTGAAATAGATTTCTTTTTTCTTCCAACGCACTGCTTTAAACCTGTTATTCTTTTAAGGCAAAACCTGTTACATCTTTTTCCCTCTATTTACCCTTTTTTACCCGTTCAAAAACTTGATTGAGGGGTTTGCAGTGTGGTATCTTTGTATTGATAAATTAACTAATTAAAAGAGCGGCGGCAGCTCTATAAACTCTGCCAACAATGTTATGGCAAAACCAATTATTGCAATCAAATTAAGACCCCAAAATTACGCGGGGCTTGTCAATCTTGGCAATCGCGTGTTTACCAACATGAGTGGTAATCTCGATTTTACAACGCCTGTTCCTACATTGCTGTCACTTCAAACTGACGTCACGGATGTTGTAAATGCAATCGGTGTGTGGGGTCCCAAGGGCAACCGGGGATCGCATGACGACCTGGTTGATCTTCGTGCAAAAGCAATAACGCTTTCGCAAACACTGAAGTCGCTGGCGCAGTATGTGCAGAACACCGCACAAACCACTGCAGGAAGTAATTACGTACTGATGGCAACCATCATCACCGGCAGCGGCTACCAGCTTGCTAATGCCAAAACGCCGCAAGGCATTTTGCAGATGGTGCAGAACTTTCACAACTTTGTTTCGCGCAAGCTTAGCCCCAACGAGGTGAAGCTGAAATGGAAGAAACCTCTTAACACTACAGCAGCGGGGAATGTTAAGAGCTACAATGTTTTCAGGGGCACGACGGCTATCTTTTCTGCTGCCGTGCAGATTGGCTCCACTGCCAAAACAACATTTACTGACACCAATGCTACTGCGGCATCAGTCACCTGGTACTATTGGATTGTTCCTTTGGGCGCAGCAGGCTATGGTGTTGTTTCTGATGTGGTGAGCGTAACAGTAGCAAGTGTTTAAAGAGCCTGTTTCAGATCTTTGAGTTTCGGGAATCAGAACCCCGGTGAAAGTTAAAGCTTCGCCGGGGTTTTGATTTATATTTATTTACAGGAAAGGAATAATGTAAAGGACTTCTGTTATACATTTGTCTTTATATTTATTTAATATCACACAAAAGGTTAATTATTAAAATAGATAGTATATGAAAGGTAAGGTAAACATAAAAACCGTTGCAATACTGAGCTTTCAGCTCATCATTATTATGGCGCTGGCATGGTTCGGAACTACTTATATTAATGAGCTGTCGGTGAGCTCTTCGAATATTATTAAAGATAACCTGCGCTCAGTGGAATATTGCGACAGCATGCAACGCGCCCTATACAGGCTGCATGTAAATGCGAATGACTTATCATCACGTATAGCCTTTGAAAATAATCTGCAGGCGGAGGAAAATAATATTACCGAACAGGGGGAGAAAGAATCAGCCGATGCCATTAAGAACAACTATTTTGAATGGATGAAAACACCTGCTGAAAGCATATATAGTGAATTGACGGGCAGCATAAACTCAGTGAGTGAGCTTAATATAGCTGCCATTGAAAAGAAGAATGCGGCTGCACAGGCAGTTGCCGACACTGCAAACAAGCGCATCCTGATAGTAAGCTTGCTTGGAGCGGTTGCTGCATTATTGTTTACGTTCGCTTTTATAGGCCAATTGATGCAGCCGAAAGAGGATATTACCTGAAGCAACATGGGAAATTAATTTTCCTTTCATAAAAGGTATATTCCGGTTGTTTATCTTTGTAAAACAATTTAAAAACAACTCGTATGAAACGCACATTAATTCTATTGTTATTGCTTGGCAATATCACCTTCGGCTATGCTCAATATAGCAGGGAAAAAATCACGGACATCCTCACCGGCGGCAGCAGCAAGGCATGGACTGCAAAGGCAGTAACCGGTCAACGGCCTGAAAAGGGATTTACATTTAATAAGGACATGAGCGTGCAGGTTCAGAAAAACGAAAAGGGCGGCGCTATTGCATCGGCGAATGATAAGTGGTCATTGACCTCGAAAGATAACATACGCTGGAAGGTTGAAATAGGAAAAGAGACGTATGAAATAATCGTGAGCTATGACAAAAGCGGCACGCAATATGTAAAGCTGACACACAAACCGGACGCGGGTAAAACAACAGGCGGCTACGAACTGACTCTTTATGGAACAAAATAAATCAGACAGGGGTAAGCTTGAAAAATTTGTTTCCTCCTTTGGGCCGCTCATAGGCTTTATACTCACCGCAGCGGGATTGATCATTGGTGTTTGGAATTTTTCTGCAGATCAAAAAAGCAAGTCGGCATTGGAATTTAAAAGAGATTTCTGGACGAAGCAGTCGGAGATTTATCTTCGTACTTCACAAGCCATCGGCTCCATCTGCGCCGAGATCAATAAGGATATTGATGACTTCGACAGCGTGAAGTACATGACTTCAAAAACAGCATTTGAGTCTATGTATTGGGGAGAGATCAATTTCGTAAAGGATACGGAAGTCATCGCAGAAATGAAATCTTTTGATATGTATATTAAAGATTTTAACCCGAAAGTGCAGGATCCCGATTACAGGCAGCAGGTGATAGACCTGGGAAATAAGATTATTACCACCTGCCGCGATTCATATATAAAGTCGTTTGATAATCTGCAGGTTGAAACTCCACATCCGGAAACAGCTGTCACGCCTCTTAAGAAGGATACTGCGCATTAAGGGGTTGAGGTAAATAAGGTAATTGATGAAAAAATCCATCCTTGTTATAATTTTAATCTCATTCGTAATCATTACTGCGGGAAATAAAAATGCTGGGCAGATCCCCGTGCGCATTGCTCCTTTTAAAACTGTTAAGATTGGCAAGCAAACATGGACAGCAGAAAACTTAGATCTCCTGATGCCAAGAAGCTGGTATTATGAAAACGATTCTACAAACAATAAAAAATACGGACGACTTTATTATTGGAGCAATGCAATGGCAGCAGCGCCTAAAGGATGGCATGTTCCGTCTCTGGATGAATGGAATGAATTGATCACGTATTGCGGAGGTGATTCTTTAGCCGGAGGAAAAATGATGGAAGCAGGATCAACGGGTTTGAACCTTCAGTTTGGCGGACACCTGAGTGCAAACATCACTACCAGTTTGTTATTTGACATGCTCAATTTTAAAGGTTTTTATTGGACATCTACGCCCAACGGAGTGCAAATCGCTTATGCAATAAACGTAACTAAAGGCAGTTGGTTTATAGGAAAAAATTATTACCGCGAAGCGAATGGTTTTTCGGTGCGGCTTATTAAAGATGAGGGGAAATGATTTGAAGATTAGCTGATTTGAGAATTAAAAGAAAGAATTAATTTTTGTTAACCTTTTACTGAATCATATAAGCGAATTGTTTTTTTCATCTTCAAATCATCAAATCATCAAATTCTCAAATTATTTATCTTTCTTTACAACGTAAAATTTTATAATAATGAGCAAGACCCGGAGCCGCAATGCAATTCGTGAAGTATATGATAAGCCGTTGCTGGAATTGGTGTATGATGCTGCAACGGTTCACCGTCAGCATCATACACCCGGCGAAGTGCAAATCAGTTCTCTTCTTTCTATTAAAACAGGAGGATGTTCTGAAGACTGCGGCTATTGCCCGCAGGCGGCACGGTATCATACCGATGTAAAAGTGCAGGCATTGCTGAAGACGGAAGAAGTGGTTGAATCGGCAAAGAATGCAAAGGCAGGCGGCGCTTCACGTTTCTGCATGGGTGCTGCATGGCGTGAAGTGCGCGACAATAAGGATTTTGATCGCGTGCTTGATATGGTGAAGGAAGTAAACAACATCGGGCTTGAAGTCTGTTGCACCCTTGGCATGTTGACAGAGTCGCAGGCAAAGAAATTAGCTGATGCAGGTTTGTATGCATACAATCATAACATTGATACGAGCGAAGAGCACTATCACGACATCATCACTACCAGAAAGTATGAAGACCGTTTGGATACAATCAGTCATGTTCGCAAAGCAGGTATAACAGTGTGTTCAGGAGGAATTATAGGAATGGGCGAAACTGAAGATGATAGGATTGGCATGTTATTTACGCTTGCTAATCTTACTCTGCAACCGGAATCAGTTCCTATCAATGCTCTTGTTCCTGTTGCAGGCACACCTCTTGCAAATCAACCACGCATTCCTTTTTGGGAAATGGTGAGAATGATTGCAACAACGAGAATAGTGATGCCGAAGACAGCAGTGCGCTTGTCAGCAGGAAGATTGGAAATGAGCATGAGCGAGCAGGCATTGTGTTTTATGGCAGGAGCTAATTCTATTTTTGCAGGAGATAAATTGCTTACTACTCCTAATCCTGCTTTTAACGAGGACATGGAGATGTTCCGCATTCTTGGATTGAAGCCGCGCGAAGTTTTCGCAGCAAAAAAGCAGGCAATGAAAGAATCAGAGCGGACACTAACAACAAATTGATTGGGTTGCATTTCAGCAATACCTTATATTTGTAGAATGAAAATTTCTGAAAGCCAACTTTTGCTTCTAAAGAACTATTTCAGGGACAAACCTGTTTTTAAAGCTTATTTATTTGGCTCCTATGTTCGTGATGAAGCAGACAGCTTTAGTGATGTTGATATCCTTGTTGAGTTAGATTACTCAAAACAAATAGGATTGCAATTTGTACAGATGAAAATTGATCTTGAACATCTATTGCATTCAAAAGTTGATTTGGTTTCTTCAAATGCACTTTCGACTTATATCCAACCCTTGGTTGATAGGGAAAAGCAGTTGATTTATGCGAGATAATTCCGGAGATAAAATCAGGTTGCAGCATATTTTAAATGCCATAAATGAAATAGAGTCGTATCTTATCAAAGCAGATTTTGATTCCTTTATTAGCAATTCAATGATGAGATTTGCTTGCGTAAAGCAGCTTGAAATTATCGGTGAAGCAAGCAATCATATTTCAAATCTAACTAAAGGAAAGTTTACTGAAATAGAATGGAAGCAAATCACCGGATTAAGAAATGTCCTCATACATGAATACTTTGGAATTGATGCAAAGCTTGTGTGGCAGATTTTAAATGCAGACATCCCGATTTTAAAAACCAAAATAGAATCCATCCTGCAATCTTTTTCCTGATGGAAGCTTTTGTAAAAATGAATGGCAAGAATGGATTACAGATTTTTCTTAATAAACGTAAGTCCGAAAATCGCCTTCGCACTTTAAAAGTTACGAAAGGACTTATTGATTTTTGTTCTAACGATTATCTTGGTTTCGCAAGATCATCTGCATTAAAGAAGCGGATAGAGGATGAACTGAGGAATCATCCTGAACATTTGCTTGGTTCTACTGGTTCAAGATTACTTTCGGGGAATATATCTTATGCGGAAGAGCTTGAACATTCCATTGCCTCTTTTCATCATACTGAGGCAGGATTGATTTTTAACAGTGGCTATGATGCTAATATAGGCTTGTTCAGCTGCATTGCTCAGCGAACTGATACCATTATATATGACGAACTTTCTCATGCAAGTATCATTGATGGGGTGAGGTTAAGTCTTGGTAAATCATTCAAGTTCATGCATAATGATTTGAATGATCTTGAAAAGAAACTAAAACTTGCTTCAGGAAATACCTTTGTCGCCGTTGAGTCAGTGTATTCAATGGACGGTGACTTTGCACCTTTGAGAGAATTAGTTTCTCTTTGTAATCAGTACGGCGCTCAGTTAATTGTTGATGAAGCCCATGCCACAGGAATCTTTGAAGAGCAGGGAAGGGGAAGAGTAAATGAAGAAGGGCTTGAACAAGAAATCTGCGCCCGCATACATACGTTTGGAAAAGCGTTAGGAGTGCACGGTGCAATTATACTTGGCTCAAAAACACTAAGAGATTATTTAATCAATTATGCCCGATCTTTTATTTATTCAACGGCTTTGCCTTTTCATTCATTCCTTGCTATAAAATGTGCTTATGACGAATTGCAAAATCCACGATTCAGCAATTCAGGGATTCATCAGTTAATTAATTACTTCAGAAAGAAGTTTACCGTACATGATAGTCTCAGCCCCATTCAGAGAATAATTATTTCTGGAAATGATGAGGTGAAAAAAGCGGCAGAGCATATTCAAAAAAACGGATTTGATGTAAGACCTATTCTAAGTCCTACAGTCCCAAAAGGAAAGGAGCGATTGAGAATTTGTCTTCATGCTTTTAATACGGAAGAACAAATTGACAAATTATTTGATTTGATTTCCCTCCCTTTCGGGGAGAGTTAGGGAGGGGCTGTTATGAACATAGCAATTGTAGGAATACATACGGGTATTGGAAAAACGTTAGCGTCAGCAATTATCTGCGAAGCTATACAAGCCGATTATTGGAAACCTGTTCAGGCGGGAAGCTTAGATCATTCTGATTCAGATGAAGTGAAAGGTCTTATCACGAATACGAAAACAGTAATTCATCCGGAAGCTTTTCGTTTATCGCAGCCCTTGTCACCACATGCAGCAGCGAAGATTGACAATAAGAAAATAGAAATTGAAAATATTGCTATTCCGGTTATAAAGAATCATCTTGTCATTGAAACTGCCGGAGGATTGATGTCTCCGATAAACGATGAACAAACCAATCTTGATTTAATAAGGCATTTCAATTTGCCGGTGATTCTTATTTCACAAAATTATCTTGGAAGTATTAATCACTCACTTCTTACCCTTACTGTCTTAAAATCAAATGGTGTTAATATAAAAGGCATTTTATTTAATGGTGATGAGAATTTGGCTACTCAGCAATATATATTGAATCATAGCAAGCTGACTGATTGGGGAAGAATAGATTCCTTAAAGGAAGTGACAAAAGGCGCAGTAGCAAAAGAAGCAAGGTTGTTGGCACTATTATTGATAAAGCTTTTTCATGAAGTCATTAGCAGAGAGAGATAAGGAAGTCATCTGGCATCCTTACACACAAATGAAGACTGCTGCTTTGCCAATAGCTATTGTGAGAGGTGAAGGCGCATATCTATTTGATGAGAACGGAAACAAATACATTGATGCAGTTTCAAGCTGGTGGACGAACCTGCACGGACATGCGCATCCATATATTGCAGAGAAGGTTTCAAAGCAATTGCAAACGCTTGAGCATGTCATTTTTGCCGGCTTCACGCACCAACCCGCCATTGAATTAGCGGAACGACTACTAAAGCACCTTCCTTCAAATCAAAAAAGGATTTTCTATTCTGATAATGGCTCGACTGCCGTGGAGGGTGCTTTAAAGATGGCATTCCAATATTGGCATAATAAAGGAGAGAAAAGAACCAAGGTGCTTGCTTTTGAAAACGGGTATCACGGGGATACATTTGGAGCAATGAGCGTGAGCGGCAGAAGCATTTTTACAAAACCGTATAATGATTTATTGTTTGAAGTAATTCACATTCCTGTTCCTGTAAAAGGAAAGGAGAATGAAGGACTGTCCATTTTTAAGTCGCAAATCACAAATCACAAATCACAAATCTCATTCTTCATCTTTGAACCATTAATACAAGGTACTGCAGGCATGATCATGTACGATGCAGATTCGCTCAACGAAATGGTTCGCATTTGTAAGGAGAATAATATTCTAACCATTGCTGATGAAGTAATGACAGGCTTCGGACGAACGGGAAAGTTCTTTGCATGTGATTATATAATGGAGAAACCTGATATTATATGTATGTCAAAGGGCATTACAGGAGGAACAATGGCTTTTGGTGTTACCTCCTGCACGAATGGTATATATAATGAGTTTTTGTCTGATGATAAAATGAAGACTTTATTTCACGGCCACAGTTATACTGCCAATCCCCTTGCTTGCTCTGCTGCGCTTGCAAGCCTTGATCTTCTGGAAGAGGATGAAACATGGAAGGATATAATGCGCATCAATGCACAACATCTTCAGTTTAAAACAGACTTAGAAAAGCTTAAAGCCGTTAAAGATTGCAGAGTGCTCGGAACTATTGTTGCTATTGAATTGCAAACGAAAGATGAAACATCTTACCTTAATAATATCCGTGACTTACTCTACAATTATTTTATTAAACAAAAAGTCATTCTTCGCCCGCTTGGCAATATCGTTTACATTATGCCTCCTTATTGCATTTCTGACGAAGACTTAAAAAGAGTATATTCGGTGATTAAGAATGCAGTTGGTATATTTGGTGTTTCGTGAAATCTGCGAATACGAAGTCCTAGCGATTTACGAATCACAGCATTCGTAAATTATATATTCGATGATAACTTTTAATGCTATTTAAAATGGAGTTTAAAGAACTGATAAGGGAGATTGTTGCATCACCGACCTTGCATGCCAAATGGTTGAATACTCTTTCCATGATGGAGAATACAGGGGCACGTAAAATATCTGCCTGTGAGCATCCGGTTTTAGTAAATCAGATAATATTAAAGCATGCTGCCGAAGAAGCCCGTCATGCTTATTATTTGAAAAAACAAATTGCCAAGATTGATTCTTCAGCATGTTCAACATACGAATTTCAATACCTGCTTTCTCCGATCAAGAGTTATCAGTATTTGCATGCGCTTGATGTGGAAGCAAGCAGGATGCTAAAGGAGCAATTATCATTGAGTGAGTATAACCTTCGCTATGCTGCATATCTCCTGGTCACTTATGCCATTGAAGTTCGTGCTGATGCATTGTATCTTGTTTACCAGGATGTTTTAGATGAAGTGGAAAGTAATGTGAATGTGAAGTCAATCATCTTAGAGGAAGAAGGGCATTTGGAAGAGATGATAAAACAGCTACAGGTTTTCTCTCCGCACTGGGAAAGTTATGCCGGTGACATCTGCATAAAAGAAAAACTGCTTTTCGATAACTGGACTGAATCCATTGCTTCAACATTGAAAATAAAAGAGAGCATCGCTTGATTGTGAAGCTTTTGCAAACACTATTTTTATTGTGAATTCAGATAACATTTTGTTCAATGTCCGTGTTTATGGAATTCTCCTGAAAGAAGACAAGGTTCTTATTACTGACGAATACCGGTACGGAACATTAATTACTAAATTCCCCGGAGGCGGCTTGCAGTTTGGTGAAGGCACTCTTGATTGCCTTAAACGTGAGTTTCGCGAAGAGATGGAAATGGATATTAAAGTCATAAAGCATTTTTATACAACAGACTTTTTTCAGACTTCTGCTTTTAATAAAAAGCAACAAGTCATCAGCATTTATTACCTGATAGAGGCGGCAAGCTCTTTTGTGAAAAAGATTTCAGAGAAGAAATTTGATTTCGATAAGGCAGAAGGGGCACAGTCATTTCGTTTTCAGAAAATGGATAATGTCCTCAAGGAAGAGTTTACTTTTCCTATTGACAAGAGAGTTGGAGAGATGCTTACTAATGACTATTTTAAAAGCTAAAAGATGCGACACTTACTTTTTCTCTTAGCGGCACAAAGAAAATCCATCCTGCTTTAAGACAGCGATAAGCTTATCGGCATCTTCTTTTTTGGCAACATTGGGTATATACAAGGCATACATCCTGTTATCATCTTTTCCTGAAACTTTAATATATACAGAATCAAGACAATATTCGTTCTCCATGTTTGTTGCCATGTAAACAGCATGCTTCAAGTCCTGCGTGTTCCATACATTGATGATGTTGTTGCCAAGCTGCTTCATATTACCATGCGTATCCAATACTTCGCCGCTGTGCAGGAGACTATCATTGAGAGGAAAGAAATCGAATAACGTAAGTTCCTGTATATTCACTTTCACAACTCCGTTAGGCACCATTCCCAATTTCTTTGCAGCCGCCTGTAATGCTCCCCAAAATTTAGAC
>PLYJ01000015.1 GCA_003151745.1 Bacteroidota bacterium | reverse complement strand
TCCTTTTTTCACTGTTTGTTCTTAACCTGGATTAAGAATCAAACACCAAATGAAACAATCAACACAGAAAAGAAAAGCAAATGAAACAATCAACACAGAAAAGAAAAGCAAAAGAACGATTCAAGAAAGCAACACAACTTGAAAAAGAATATCTTCGTTCGTTGCAAAAGATTGTGCATCAAATTGATAGGCTGATTAAGTTCACTTTAAATTCAGGAATGCCCGTTGTCCAGGCGCAAGCTGAAATCCGAAAAGCACTTGAATCTTATTCAAAACAAATAGGGCCATGGGCTGAGAACAAAGCGCGGTTGATTTTTAGAACTATCTCTAAATTCGAGGAGGAAGAGTGGATGCAACTTGGTCGCAAACTAGAGCGGAACTTAAAGAAAGAGTTTAATAATTCAACTATCGGAACTGCTGTTGATTTATTTATGTCAGAACAAGTTAAACTGATTCAAGATATTCCGTTGGGTGCGGCACGACGAATTCAAAACTTAGCAGAAAATGCAGTGATAACAGGGGAACGCCCAGAAAGTCTGATTGAGAAGATCATGCACACTGGACAAGTTACACGCTCACGCGCACAATTGATAGCTAGAACAACCATTGCATCTACAGCCACGGCGTTAACAAAAATCAGGTCTGAACATGTTGGCAGCACACATTACACTTGGCGAACTTGTGGTGATGGTGATGTGCGAGAAAGTCACAAACACATGAACGGAAAAGTGATAGCTTGGTCGGCTGAACCAGAAGTTGAACCGGGGAAGTTCTACCACGCCGGATGTTTCCCGAATTGCCGATGCTGGGCAGCCCCAATACTTGATCAGATTGCGTGGCAAACCTCGTCGTTCAGGGCGGGGAAGGATAGCGCGGACGGCATCGCCGTCCTTTGAGTGGTTAATGCGGTGTTTGCTGTGTCGAATATAGTTGTTTATTTCAATCGACCAAGTATAATGGAAAGCATGAAACGATATTCACACACACAGCACCTTTTTCCAATAAAATAAGAGAATTAATATGACAGTATTCACACACACAGCACCTTTAGACTCACCAAATTTTGCTTTAGTTTTCGACGCGACCGGACTTTTGTTAGGTATCACAGAAAAAACGATAACAGGGCAAAAATTTTCTTCGTTAATACCTCAATACGCCACATCCGCTGCTATCCCAACCGGATTTAATGGAGTTTGTCAAGTTGGCAATACGCTATATTCCGGGAATGGCTCCTCAACTATCGCAATCGGTTCGGTCACTACGGTTGGCGCGAATCTAGTTTTAACCGGCACAGCACAAATCCCTGAGCTTATACTAGGAGGAGGAGGCATACAAGCATTAACCACTTCTGACGTTTCTAATTTATCTGCTGCGAATATCGGTATCGTCAGAGCGGGTTCATCATCGACAACACATATTGCTGCACTGCAAGCTAACGTTGGTTCTTTAACTACGACTCAAATTGCGGCTTTAACAACAACAGGGCTTTCTGCTCTTGTCGGCGGGGCCGCGGCCGCCGTCGGTGGTTTCAGAACTGTAGAAGCAACAAATGGTTATTCCGGTATAGCTTCATTGTCAAGCGGAACAATTGCGGTATTAAATTCAGCTGTCATCACCGGCGACAGAATTTCTCTTAATCGACAAGTGTTGGGTGGCACACCCGGTCATTTAAGTTCTGTCATAAATAGCGGCGTGTCAATTACAATCAATAGTTCAAGTGCGGCCGACACATCAACGGTCGCCTGGGAAATTCGGAGACCAGCATAATGTTAATAAAAATAAAAATAAACGCAATTTTCACCATTTTATTGTCGACATTCAAAATATAGGGGTGAGTTTAATGGAGACGGTAGTTTTTACAGTGTTTGTTGGTTTTGGCGCGACTATCGTGCTTGCCGGATTGCTCTATAAATCGTGGCTTGAGTTAGACGCAAAAGGAATGGCTCCGATTCTACGTGACAATAGAAGGTGTCATAGGTCATGGCTGATTAAAAATCAGGACGGATGGTGAAAACGTTTTTGTTATCCTCTTTGACGTTGACAGTTTTCTGGGTTATAATAGATGGCATATATTTTTTTGGTTCTTTTACATTGTTAAACAAAGCTTCTTATATTTTGTTGTGCGGAACGACAGCCGCTGGTGTAGCAATTTATGAGAGTCAATTGAAGCCGGGAACTATGACAAGTTTAAAAAATAACGGTTGGTCACGTTTCGATAAATTAAACAAATAGGAGGATGACATGACTCGATTTTTGGCGATGGCGATTTATCTAGGTGTTGGCGGTGTTGGTGGTTATGGTCATTATCTAAAAAAACGATATTTAGATAACACAACAAGACAAACATTTTGTGAGTATCTAACAGATCACAAAAAGTCAACATTTCATGCGCTACTAGCGTTGTTTGCTTTTGAATACAGTTTGGCATCAATCAGTGCCTCACAATTAATCGCCGCGCAAAATTTCATCACATCATTTTTAATCGGTTACGCATCTGACAGTGCATTAAACCGCGCACACGACCCAAACCAGAATTTAAGCAAAACAGTTCTTGAACTTCTTGAGACACTTGAAGAAGATGAGCATACCACGAACCATATTTAAGGAATCATAATAATGAAACTATCCGTTGTTCCATTTTTGGTTGTAACGTTTTTAACTGCTTGTACATCACAGCCAACAATTGAATCTATTAATGCAAACCTTGTCCAAGTTCAAAACGATTTAAACACGATCGCCGCCAACGCAAACCCAACAATTCAGGCTGCTACAGAAATCGCTGATGTTGTTGTTCCCATCGTCTATCCTCCCGCCGCTGCTTTGATGCCGGTTGCAAATGCAGTATCCTCTGCAATACAAGCGAGCAATACGGCAATAGCAATGAAACAAGCCAAAGAGAAAGCACTGACCATCACTGCTCCGGCAGCACAATAACATGGACTCAATGACTTTTGATGTAATATTAAAAGCTTGCAATATACTAGCAACCGTTGGGGTTGCGCTTTTGGTCATCTCGACTAACAAAAACACAAAACTAACCGATTTGATTCAGGAGGCTTTAGTACGCATCACTAAGTTAGAGATTGATTTTAAAAATCAAATATCTCATCATGAAATATCCAGCCTTTATTTAGAGTTAAAACAAATCAGGCAATCAGTATCTGATCTCGCGATTGATATGTCCAGTGTCAAAACGATTTTGCGTTTTTTTGAGGATAAGAAACATGAATGAGATTGAAATAAAAGTTAGTGCGTTTCTTGCCCAACAAGCATATTTATTGTACGAAGCTTGGAAAGAAGGTAAAATTTGGATGCTTGACGATCAATACGGTTTGTTTGAAATATTCTACGCTCGTCCGTTAGGATTGTTTGCTAAAACAGAACCTTTCGGGTTTTCTTGTTATCACAAAATAAGCGGAAACCCTTTCTTTGTTTTCAGGGGCACAGAAAGTATTGACGATTGGATAAATGACGGATATTGTTCACAAGTAAAAATAGCATTAATCGACGGTTCAAAATGCTTCATTCATAACGGTTTTTTTCTTCTTTTCGATCAGATGAAAAAAGCGATTGAAGACTGTTCGAGAATCATTGAATGCGGTAACGCGCTGAACAAAACGATCATAACGGGCCATTCGCTGGGTTCGGCGTTAGCTGAACTATCGGCATTGTCTTTAGTCAGGGCCAGAAATAAATTGATAACTTTTGCTGGTCCGCGAGTTGGTGATTGTTTTTATGCTGATTTTATGGAAAAGAATGTTGAAACATTGCGAATCGTTAATACAGAAGATTTAGTTCCAAATTCGCCGTTGCCGGTTTTCGGTGATTTAATTTACAGACATCATGGAGAAGTGATGAATTTCACTAAAAATTTAGGCGATATTCATGAAAACCATAATATGGGCTTATATGAAGAAGAGGTGCAATTGTGGAGTTAACACAAAACAGAAAAGCGTTTTTAGATGTTATAGGTGCAAGCGAAGGTACTTCTAAAATACCGAATAGCGACAATGGGTATGGCTCTTTAGTTGGCGGCGGGGTATTCAATGATTATTCAGTTCATCCGAATCCTCACATTTGGATTAAAAGCATTAATGCATTCTCAACCGCCTCCGGCCGTTATCAAGTCCTACATCGTTTTTGGATGACCTATCGAAAACAATTGAATTTAGACTTATGCAAGGGTGGTGCGTTCGGACATGAAGCACAAGACAAAATAGCTCTGCAAATGCTTGATGAACGTCGTGCTTTGATTGCGATAGACTCAGGAGATTTTAAAAGAGCTGTTCGGTTAGCATCTGATTGCTGGGTTTCACTTCCCGGGGGGTGTCAGCACAGGCCGACGATGACAATCGATTATTTACAAAAATTATTTATATGTGCTGGCGGTGTTCTTAAATGATTTTATTCTGGAATTTGGTTGTTATCGTTTTGACGATTTTATGTTTTAACGCGATTTTTATCGCTGCTTTAATATTGCTTGCTTTCTTTGTGACAAAGGACAATACAATTGTGGCGACTTACCGAAAGAAAACAAATTGGTGTTTATAAGAGTGATATATAAATGATTTTATTCTGGAATTTGGTTGTTATCGTTTGGACGATTGTATGTTTTTGTGTTGGGTATTATCTTGGAAAAGAATTTCACTACCTGTTTAATAAAAAATAAAACTTTACATTTTGTTTAATATAAATTATAATCAAGGGTAAATATTAGGAACTTTTTAGATCATAGAAGATCGTTATAACAACCGGGAAATAATAATAATGAAAATAAAATTAGCAATTGTATCGCTTTTTACCCTCTTAGTCGCGTTTTCAATCGGCATCTATGCTGACACTGCTGGAAACGTGGCCGCTCCTTTTACCACTCCAAGTTACACGCCACCCGTGGTTTTAACTCCGATTACCCTTTCTATTGCATCGTCAGGTGCACAGAATATAACTATCCCTGTTGCTGGTGCGTCAACTTTTCTCCTAAAAGTGTCTGGAACTTGCACATCCCTGGCTGGTACTGTCTTGGGTTCGGCTGATAATGGCACAACTTACACCGCGGCTTTAAATCTTTGGGCGTTGCCAACGGCCGGTACGACTGCATCTTTGACCCCATTAGCTTCTTTCACAGCTACTAATCTTGGAATTGGAGTCAAAGTCAACACGCAAGGGCTTACAAAATTAAAAGTTGTTATATCTGCAAACTCAGGCACAACATGCGTTATAAGCGGTGCTGGAACGACCGGCGGATTTTCAATCATATTTTAAGTTAGTTCGATGCCAATTCGTGCAAGTGGTTATACCACAGAGCAAATTTCTTTAAATCAGGAAAAAACCCCAGAGGGTTTTCTTCTGTGCCGTAACGTTGCTCTCGCAAGAACAGGACGAATGCTCTACGGCCCCCACGAACTGCAATCTGATGACGGCGAAGAAATAAAACCCGGACCTGATGGTGTGATTTGGGCTTACCGTGAGGCAGAAGATGTTTTTTCTTTGACTGCAATAGCATCTGCGCTGGGTAAACCCATCACGAATGAGCACCCGTACGACGACGTAACGCCTGTCGATTGGAAAGAAAAAGCAATTGGAATAGTTCTTAATGTACGTCGTGGTGAAAATGTCGAGGATGACTTGTTGTTGGCAGATTTGCTTTTCACAACAGATGAAGGTATTGAACTAATCCTGTCAGGCACGACAGAAATAAGTCTCGGATATTCAGCTGACTACGAAGAGATAGGACAGGGAAAAGTAAAGCAGACGAATATAATAATAAACCATTGCGCGGTTGTTGAACACGGTCGATGTGGCTCACGTTGTGCAATCAAAGATAAAAAACTAGAGGATAAAATAATGACAGAAAAAAGTAAAACAGGCATAGGCAAATTTATGGATTTGTTGTTTCGTGCAAGAAAAGCGAAAGATGATGATGAGTTTAAAAAGATCGTTGATGAAGCGATGGACGAACCGAATTCGGAAGTTTCAACAACTGACGAGCCTGCCGACGGTGAAACACACATTCATGTTCACACTGGCATGGACGACAAACGGACTAAGTTCACCGATGACGCTCTTGAAGAACACGTCAACAAAAATGAACAAGAACATGCAGAGTTCAGAAGCAGATTAGAGGCTCTTGAGGGAAAAAAGACAGCCGATGAAGAGTTCGAAAAGAAAACAGATGATTCAGAATCAGAAGTTGACCAAGAAAAGAAAACCGACGATGACATGGAAGAGTTTATAAAAGATGAGGCACCTGAGGATATTGACGGTGCTGTCGCTGCAAAAGCGAAAGATTCTCGATATTTGATAGAAAGCCTTCGTGATGTTATTTCTAAAGCGGAAATATTAGCACCGGGGATTAGACTACCAACCCAAGACAGTAGGTCAAAACCAATTGACACAGCAAAGTCAATCTGTGCGCTAAGACGAAAAGCACTTGATTCTTCATTCAAAGCGAATCCAGAATTATTGCAATGGTTGGGGGTTAAAACTCTTAACACAAAAGACATGACTTGCTCTGCTGCTAGAATTTTATTCAATGCGGCGGCTGGCATAAAAGCGAATGAAAATAACAATCAGGTTAAAACAAATTATACTGTTCAAATTATGGCGCAAAAAACCCCTTTGTCGCTTGAAGAAATCAACGCGGCAAATCGCAAATATTACGCAAATTAATAATGGATACAGACATGTTAAAAAGAATAAAAACAAAAGATGTCGCGTACAAATTCAGAATGAGTGCTGGTTATCCGGGGGATGTTACAAGAACGCATCCGGTTGACATTAATGCAGAAGTGTCCGACGCAACGAATCCTCCAACATACTCTGGCCTCGGAGTGCTTTTGAGTTCTGCTTATAAGATGAGAATGATTATTACTAGTGCTGACTATACTAGTTATAGCGGCACAGGTGTTAATCTATACGGCATCGTTGTCAGAACTTTCCCCACACAACAAGCACAAACATCAGCATCAAATTATAGTGGAAATGCTAACTACGGTGAGGCAGGATTTGGGGCAAATGTTTACCCAATGAGCGGTGTTCTTGATGTGTTGAAACGAGGTAACATAATGGTTTATGCTGTTCCCGGCGTAACGACTGTTCTGAAAGGTGGTGCGGTTTACATTTGGACAGGTGCAACCGCAGGCGCACATATTCTTGGTGGTTTTGAAGCGACTAACCCGTCAACGAACGGGATTCTAGTGAACAACGCTTATTTCGACAGCGGTGCTGATGCAAACGGCATTGTCGAGATTGCGTTTAATATTTAAGGGCAAAACATGAAAACAATAAAAAAAATAAAAACAAACGACATTGCAATTAAGTTTCGCATGAAAGCAGGGTTTGCTGGTGACGTATCAAGAACTCATCCCGTCGATATTAACGCCGAAGTTGCGGATTCAACATATCCTCCAACTTTAGCAGGTCAAGCTGTCATACTTAGCACTACGTACGGTGTCAGACACGCAGTTGCTGCTGATGCTGAAACCGCTATCAATATTTACGGCATCACCGTTCGCACTTTCCCATTTCAACAAGCGCAGACATCAGCGTCAAGTTACACAGGCAATACAAATTTTGGAGAGGCCGGATTTACTGCTGGAATTGCTGGCGGCCCCGTTGATGTTATGAAACGTGGGTACATGATGGTTTATTGCAATAGCGGCACGCCCGTAAAAGGTGGTAAAGTTTGGGTAAACACTCAAGGCACTTCGGCGACTGTTGGTAATTTTGAAGCTGGTGCTTCTGATGCAAATGGTTTCCTCGTTAACAATGCCGTCTGGAACAGCGGAGCTGATGCAGATGGCATCGCGGAAATAGCTTTTAACATCTAAAAATAATAAAATAATCGGAGCGATTAATGAACAATAAAAATAATAAAATAATCCGGGCGCGTACTAACGACAGTTTTCAAACTTACGACTCCGCTTATCAAGCGATGGACTCATCAGGGAACCAACGGGGTAAAGTTTTCGATCATGAAATAAAATATAGAGATGGTAAGTTCTACGACTCAACCGGTGCTATGTTAGTTGGTGAGTTAGAACGCATGGATTTAACTATGCACATGCCTCTTGCCGCAGTGACTTGGAGACGTGATATTGATTTACGCGAAGATGTTACGATTGCCGACGATGTTTCATCCTTCACTTTGAGTTCATTCTCGTCAGCTGGGGGTCTAGGTCAAGGTCAAGGCGTTGGGACCGGAAAATCGTGGGCTGGTAAAAACACAAACCAAGTGTCAACGAACTCTGTCGATATTTCAAAAGTCGCAACTGTTTTGACCCCATGGGAAAAAGAGTTAAAATATACAATTTACGAGCTTGAGTCCGCAGCAAAAGTAGGTCGTCCTATCGATCAACAAAAATTTGAAGCGATGAAGCTGACGTATGAAATGGACATTGACGAACAAGTTTATCTCGGTGACACAAGTTTGGGTTTTACTGGGTTATGCAATAGCACATTAGTAGGCTCCTACGGAACTTCATCTTCTGTCCCAGCGGGTGTATCCGGGTCTACAACATGGGCGCGCAAAACGCCTGATGAGATTCTTGCCGACTTCAATTTAATGCTGCAAGCAACATGGGCTGCATCCGCGTACGCGGTATTGCCAAAGAAAATTCTTTTGCCTCCTTCCCAATTCGGTTTGCTGAGTTCCATGAAAGTTTCGCAAGCTGGCAACGAATCAGTGTTGAATTACATCATGGAAAGAAACTTGACTTTTGTTTCCACAGGCCAAAAGTTAATCATTCAACCATTAAAATGGTTGGCCGGTTCGACTGACGCTGGTGTTGCAACGATGTTGAACAATGGCAGTTTAGACAGAGCCGTTGTTTATTCACAAGAAAAACAATTCGTTCGTTTCCCGATGACTACTCTAAGCAGAACCCCAGTTCAGTATGATGGAACCAATCACAAAACGACATACTTCGGAAAATTAGGTGCGGTGGAAGTGGTTTATCCTGAAACAATTTCTTATTATGACGGTGTGTAAATAAGCTAATAGTTTACTTTATGTCAAATTGACTTACCAGGTGAATTAAAACAGATGGTAAGTCAAATCAAGAATTTCAAATCGTCTTGGACTTTGGTAAAATAGAACGGACAAAACAAACGAAGGATAACACCAAAATGGCTAAAAAACAAAACACAAAAGAAGCGGAAGATACTGACGTAATCGTTGCGAACGTTCCAAAAAGGTTTACGCTTTCAATTGGTTACAAACAAAACGAGCAATTCACATATTTGCCCGGAAACTGGGAAATGCCACGCAGTCACGCACAACATTTTTACTCAGTCGCTAATGGCGTAGTGATTATCGGCTCACCAAATATTGACGCGATCAACAACCCAGAAGCACAGTTCGCAGTTAGAGAAGTTGTTTCAAAGCTTACAGATTGCGGAAATAAAGCTGATCGTTTCGGAAAAATCTATTCGGGATTGCCGGAAGAGAAACAACAAGATATTAAAAAAGCAGTAGCGGCGATCGAAGTCGCTGTTGTGATGCTTGAAGGTTTGTTGAATAAATAATTGAGGACTGTCCATGCCACTTGAACAATCTGCGTCAAAAGAAACCTTGTCAAAGAATATCGAAACAGAAATAAACGCGGGGAAAGACCCAAAGCAGGCTGCAGCCATTGCATATTCGATGCAACGTGCAATTGATGAAATTCCGACATATTCTTTACAAGATTTGCCGAATAACCCTATGAAAGTTCTTTCGGGCGAGGGATTAAACCGAGCTCATTTTTATGGAGATCGTGAACTGATATGACAGTCAGTGTTGCTCAATTCCGCGCCGATCTCCAAGAATTTTCTAGCACGTCAATGTACCCTAATTCTGGTGTGACTTTCTGGCTTTCATTTGCGTATCGAATGATTAACGCGAATCGTTTCGGTTCTGAAACAGATATAGCTGCCGAATTATTTACGGCACATTTCATAACTCTGGAAGCGCGTGACGTACTCGTTGCCTCGAGTGGCGGCATCCCCGGAACGAACATGGGTGTAATTTCAAGTAAAAGCGTTGACAAAGTTTCGATTTCTTATGACACAGGTGCAGGAACCGAGGCAGGTGCTGGGCATTGGAATTTGACTACATACGGGACAAGGTTTATGTGGATGGTGTCAATGTTTGGTGCTGGTCCTATACAATTAGGCGTTGGTTATTCACCCTTGGGTGGAAATAGTAGTGACTCTTGGACAGGGCCAAACTGCACACCTGGTTTCTCCAATTTTGGAAATTAAATGCCAATCAACCCAGTTCAAAAAATAACAGACCATTGGGAAGGGGTAAAAGACAATTTAGAAAGTATAAAGGATTTCAACGTTTTTGTCGGAGTACCGAACGAGACAACAGGAAGATCGGACACGACAGTTGTCAACAATGCAACAATAGCATATATTAACGATAACGGTTCACCGGCGATGGGCATCCCAGCAAGGCCTTTTATGCGCCCGGGAATCAAAGACGCACAAGATGTGATCAAAGAGGCGTTAAAAAGAGGGATGGACGGGTTGCTAAAAGGGGATGTTGGGTCGATAGAAAGAGCTTTAATGCGTGTTGGTTTGATCGCGCAACGGAGCATAATATCAAAAATAGTCGAAGGAATACCACCACCGTTGGCAATATCAACTCTTAAAGCCAGAGCCAGAGGAAAATCATTGGCAAACGGTAAACGATCTTTTAGCGCAAAGAAAGGTGCTAAAGAAGAAATAGAACGGCGTATTGAAGGAATTGCTGAATCAACAAAATTTGCCAAGCCTTTGATACAAACAGGTTCTCTAAAGTCAAGCATTAATTTTGTAATCAGAAGGGAATAACAATA
>PLYJ01000046.1 GCA_003151745.1 Bacteroidota bacterium | reverse complement strand
TATTATTCAAATAGCATTTGTTAACCTATTTATTTAGGAAAGATGTATAATACAAGAATTGGTATGCTTAAGTCAGCCTTTCCTCTTCCCCTTTTTTAAAAAAGGTAGCACTTCTAAAAACCCGGTTGCGTTATGAAGATTAAGCCAACACACAAAACAAGAACTACCTTACACAACAAAATCTTCCGGGTAATTGAAGCTAATTACCTGTTAATTGAGACGCATCAGCTCCTGCCGCTGGCGGAACATGGAATCTCTTTAATCTTCCCAAAACTGTTTCGGTATTTTCTCTTTGAGAAACTGCCCGGTATAGCTTCCCTTGCAGTTAACAAGGTCTTCCGGAAGTCCTTCAAATAAGATGTGTCCGCCATCTTCACCGCCTTCGGGTCCGAGATCAATAACCCAGTCGGCGCATTTGATCACATCAGGATGATGTTCGATGAGCACAATGGAATTGTTTTGTTCAATGAGCATGTCGAAAGCATCCAACAGTTTTTTGATGTCATGAAAATGCAAGCCTGTGGTTGGCTCGTCAAAGATGAAAAGCGTATGCTCATGTGCATTGCCTTTGCTGAGAAACGATGCCAGCTTGATGCGCTGTGCTTCACCGCCACTGAGCGTGCTGCTACTTTGTCCTAAGTGTATATATCCTAACCCGACATCCTGCAATGGTTTCAGCTTGTCAACAATCTTATGCCCATTGCCGGATGACTTCACCGGCGTGCTGAAGAATTTGATTGCCTCATCAATAGTCATGTCCAGCACATCAGCAATGCTGCTTCCTCTATATGTTACATCTAATATTTCCTGCTTAAAACGTTTGCCATGGCAGTTCTCACATAAAAGATGAATGTCTGCCATAAACTGCATTTCAATGGTTACTTCCCCTTCGCCCTGGCATACTTCGCAGCGGCCTCCATCCACGTTAAATGAAAAGTGTGAGGGCTTGTACTTGCGCGCTCTTGACATGGGAAGGTCGCTATATAAGGCGCGGATCTCATCGTAGGCTTTCACATAGGTGACGGGGTTGGAGCGCGTGGATTTACCAATCGGATTCTGATCTACAAATTCAACAGCAGTGATCTTGCTATAATCGCCGGTTATCTTATCCACCAGTCCGCTTTGTTCGCCATATCCCCCGTGCATTTTCTTTAATGCGGGGTACAGCACTTTCTTCACCAGGGATGTTTTGCCTGATCCGCTCACGCCCGTCACTGCTGTCAAAATGCCAAGAGGAAATTTAACGGAAAGATTTTTCAGGTTATTCTCTCTTGCTCCTTCCACTTGGATGTAGTTTTGCCAGCGTCTTCGTTTCGCAGGCAATGGTATTTTTTCTTTTCCTGTGAGATACTTTCCTGTAAGGGAATTTTTTTCTTTTAGTATCTCATCATACGTGCCTTGAAACAGTAGCTCACCGCCATGCCTGCCTGCTTGTGGTCCAATGTCAATCAACTGGTCGGCAGCATGCATGATTTCTTCATCATGTTCCACAACGATGACGGTGTTGCCAAACTCCTTAAGCTTTGTAAGAACAGAGATGAGTCTTTGTGTATCTCTCGGGTGCAGCCCTATGCTTGGTTCATCCAATATATACATTGAACCTACCAATGAACTGCCCAATGAAGTGGCAAGGTTGATGCGTTGCGATTCTCCACCGGAAAGGCTGTTTGACAAGCGGTTCATCGTCAGGTAGCCAAGCCCCACATCATTCATATATAAAAGACGATTCCTGATTTCAATCAGTATTCGCCTGGCAACTTTCTCATCGTGTTCATTCAAACTAATTTCATTGAAAAACTTCAGGCACTCCTTCAAAGATAAAAGAACGAGGTCGGTGATGGATTTGTTATCCACCTTTACGTACGAAGCATCTTTGCGCAGGTGTGTGCCCTTGCATTCAGGGCACAACGTCTTGCCGCGATAGCGGGAGAGCATCACACGATATTGAATCTTATATATCTGTGTTTCTACCCATTCAAAGAATTTAGTGATGCCGTCGAAATATTTATTTCCACTCCACAGCAATGTTTTCTCTTCTGCTGTCAGGTCGTAGTAAGGACGATGGATGGGGAAGTCAAACTTATAGGCGTTTCTTATCAACTGCTCTTTGTATTCCTGCATCTTCTCACCTTTCCAGCACACAATAGCTCCTTCATATACGGACAGGCTTTTGTCCGGTATGACTAAATCTTCATCAATGCCAATCACACTGCCCAATCCCTCGCAACGTTTGCATGCGCCAAAGGGATTATTGAAAGAGAAAAGATGTGTGCTCGGCTCTTCAAACGTCATGCCGTCCAATTCAAAGCGGTTGCTGAAATGATGAAGCGATTTACTCCCGCTGGCATCTGTAGCCTCGACTATGCAATTGCCATTTCCTTCAAAGAAGGCTGTCTGCACGGAGTCGGCAATGCGTGAATTGATTTCTTCGTTTTGTTGATCAACGGCAAAACGGTCAATGACAATGCGCAGCAAATCGCTTACAGGCAATGTTTCAGTAACAACATCGGATTGCTCCGTGTTTCTGGATTGTTTGCTGCTTTTCTTTTTCAGCGCAGGGGCTTTAAACGATTCAGTATAACCGGCAAGCGCTTTTTCGTAATCGCCCGTCAATAAATCATCAATCTTTTTTACTTCACCGGTAATTACAATCCTCGTGAAGCCCTTTTGCAATAGTATGTTCAGCTCATCTGTAATCTTGCGTTGAGGGTTCAGGATGACAGGTGTAAGCAGCATGATTTTCGTTCCTGTAGCAAGTCCGTTGATGAAAGTTACCACATCTTCCACCGTGTGCCGCTTCACTAAATTGCCGGATATAGGGGAATAGGTTTTGCCAACCCGCGCAAAAAGTAATTTGAGATAATCATAAATCTCAGTTGTTGTACCCACTGTTGAGCGCGGATTGCGGGTGTTGACCTTTTGCTCAATGGCAATTGCAGGAACAATGCCTTTTATCCAATCTACATCAGGCTTGTCCATCCGCCCCATAAATTGTCTTGCATAAGAAGAGAGACTTTCTACGTACCTCCGTTGCCCTTCCGCATACAGCGTATCAAAGGCAAGCGATGACTTGCCTGACCCTGACAAGCCTGTAATCACAATTAGCTTATTGCGTGGTATGGCAACATCAATGTTCTTCAGGTTGTGAACACGCGCACCTTTAATGAGAATAAATTTCTTTGTATCTAATGAGTCGAAACCGGCAGACATATCAGGAAAAAATAGGATTTGCAAAGGTACGGAATTACTTCGCCTGTAGTGCCTCCGGGAGATGGGGTAATTGAGGTAAATAAGGTAATTTATGGTGCTTAGTATTGCCGCCTTATTTATCTAAATCACTTTACTTCACTTTCATTCCGTTCAATACGGCAATTCCCTGTTTCGCTTTTGGATCATCAGCATTGATTTCAAGCGTTTTTGTCCATGCATTGCGTGCTTTTGCATAATCATGAATGGTATAAGCTGCTCCTCCCAGGTTGTACCAGTAATCAGCATTGTCAGGCACCACTTCCACAGCCTTCTCCAGCAATTTCACTGCTTCGTCAGGATGTTGTCCTCCAACAGACATGGCCTCATTATAATAGTCAATGCTAAGAGCTAAGTAATTTGTCTTTAAATATGGATTGCTGGGATAAAGTTCTCTTACAATGTCCCAGTTTTCTTTGGCTTTGTCATATTCCTTTAATTTCAGGTAAGCCACACCGAGGTTTAAATAACCATTAACATAATCTTTGTGAATGGATATAGCCTTTTTTAAATGATATATAGCCTTGTCGAGCAATTCTTTTTCCTGTTTCTTATTTTCCGGCTTTTCAGACAGGTTGTAATAGGACATTCCTGCATCTCCGTTTGCCAATGCGCTGTTGGGAACTTTAGAAACATCGGTTGTATAGAGGATCGTGTCATTCTTCCATTCCGGATTTCTTTGAATCACTTTTGCACCGCACCAGATAGTAATAACACTGCCTAAAGTGGCGAGGGCAATTTTCCTCGTTGCCGGTTGTTTAATCATCTCAAAGAACTTATTTATAAAAACGGCGATGATGATTACAAAACCAAAAGAAGAATGATATACTAAACGTTCTCCCATGGTTGCACCAACGTCTAAAATAAAATTAGAAACTAAAAGCAGGTGCAGCATATAAAATGCAAGAGCAAATGACAGGATGTTTCTTTTGAAGAATAAGATAATGGCAGCGAAAATCATGGATATATGTATCAACAGCGACAACAATACTATGCCATTTCCAAAGTTTGTATAAGGGATTGAATTGTATGAATAATCAAAGGAAAGAGGGTTTGGATAAAACAGCAGCTTTAAATAGTAAATCAGTATTTCGATTTTCGTTGCCAGCTTTTGAGTTGCTGTTGCAAACTTATAAGGATTGTTAAGCACATCGGGATTCTCATGCGTCGTGCCAATCCCAATGATTGAGAAGCGTATCCCCATATAAACAGCAGCCACAAGGAAAAAGGGAAGTGAGAAAACAACGCTGTCTTTCATGGAATCGCGCTTAACGATATATAATAGCATAGGAATAAACAGCACCAGCGTTATTGCATATTCTTTAGCAAGAAGAGAAAGGAAATAAAACAGCAATCCATAATAGAGTTGAGATTTCTTTTTCTTTTCTCGGTAACGGAACACAGAGATGAAAGTGAGAATAATAAATAGAAAGGACATAATTTCATCCCGGCTTTTTACATTGGCAACTACCTCCGTGTGCAGCGGGTGAATTAAAAACAGGAGCGTTGCGATAAATGCTGTTAACGGACTTTTCTTAAAAATAAAGTTGTGCAAAAAATATAAAAGCACGATAACTGACAGGATATATAGCACAACATTCACAACATGCCTTATGGTAGCTATATCATCTTCCGGTTTGTCTTTTGCATTTGACCCGAACAGTTGCTGTTCGATAGCAAACGTTACCACTGACAGCGGACGATAGCGGCCACCTGAAAACTGCTGCTTTGCATTTCCCTGCCGGTAAAAGCTATCATAAGCATCCGTGCTTAATATTTTAGGAATACCGCTAAATCCCTTTTGCACGTAATCATTTTTAAGGATAACAATGCCATCATCAAATGCATATTCATTGGAGAATGAGTTGGCGTAAAAGAGGAAGCCAAGTATCACTAACACAATAGCCTGTGTTCTGAAATCAGTCAATGAAAAGGGTTTGCTCTTGTCCACAGGCGACAACACAACTTCTTTCACCTGCATCTTTTCTTTCTTCTTTATTTGTTTTGCCATATTGATTCCTGTAATTTGATTAGGTTATTAATCTACAAACCGAAATGAACGCATGATAAGATCCGCTGCTTTGTAAAAAGAATGATTTTCTGCCTCTTTAGGCGGGTCAAAAGAGAACCAGTATAGGGAGCCTTTAAGACCAACATATATCAGCCTTTTGTTCACTCCGTCGCGGGATTTATAATGAATTACTTTTCCGGGCTTGCCGCCAACAGTTGTATCCCTGATAACTACACCCAGATAACCATCATTTCTTAAACTTTTTCTTTTTAAATAAACGGCTGTGTCAATATTCGCTTTATCTTCAGGTGGTGTTTCCCCAATGAAGAAACCCATAAGCGATGCCCCGTTATTTTTAACTACAGGAGCATTTGTAGTGACGTATTGAGAATGTTCTGTAAATTCTTTAACTGCGCAGCCGACAGGATATTCGAAAGAATACTTACCGAGCTTGCCACTTGTTCTTGTTTTGAATTTTATTGACTTGTATACGTTGATGCATTGAGGTTCAATAGTTGCAAAATCAGATGAACTGCCGCCATAGGTAATGCTGCTTACCATGACAGGGTCTTCATTGTAAGATTTCCTGTCCCTATACAGGTATGATATATATTGTTCGATATTAGTATGTGATACAAATTCCCTCGTCATTTTAACAGCGAAAACTTCTCCTAAATCCGAATTCTCTATTGTTACATGTTCATCCCGCCTTTCATAAAATGCCTTCTTATCCTCTCCTAACTTTACCTCGTCACCGTCGTACCCGGAAACATGTTCTATGCTGAACGTAATACTCTTACCCGCTTCAAACACAATGTCCGTATCATTTTTATATACCAGTTTCCAGTCAGAAGGATAGGTGAATGTGATGGACGAATCTGCAAAAGTTTCAGCGGTTAAATTAATCTTTAATGCGAATAGAAAGAAAGCAACGAATAAAGATATTTTCATTGCTTACTCCTGATTATCTTTACTCGTTGGGTTAGTATCATTTTTATTTTCATGTTTAAATTTTTTCTTTTTCTTCTTTTCTAAGACGAGGTAAAGCAAGCCCAGCAGAAAAGCAATTAGGGAGCCATACAGCACTTCCCCCGTGCGGTTCAAAGCAATGGACATGGCATCTTTTAATGTTTCGCTTCCCATGGAAGGAGGTATCATTAATATAACCACTGTTACAGGTGCAAGCTTCCAGCTTGTAGGATAATTTTTGAACGACGTGCTTATAATAACTGATACTGCAACAGCAGCCATCAACTGCAGGAAACCGGTACCGAACAAATATATAAAAAGCAATCCCACCATACACCCCACCATGGTGTTTACCAGGCGTGATTTAGCATTGTCGCGCACAGCGTTGAAGTTAGGATCGGAAACAACTATGAAGGAAATGAGCGCCCATATCTTCTTTGCATCATGAAAATAATCCAACGTAAACCACACAATTATGCAGCCTATAAGGATGCGCAATGCAAAGGAAATTTCTTTACTCCTGATGGATAAAAAGCTCACACTGCAAATATAAGTTCATTCCTTAGTTGTTTAAAATTATGCTTTATTTGATCTGAGTGATTTGTGTAATGTGATTGATTTTTGTTTGCTTTGTACTGTTAAAATGAAGTGGTCTTCTGGCACACAAATTCAATACATAAAACTAATCAAATAAAAACCGAATAATATGAAAAGGACAATTATCATTTCAGCCATGATCTTGCTTGCAGGTTGCGCCACTGTAAAGCTTATTACTCCGACACAAGCTGACGTTGACAGAGTCTTGTCGAAGTATCCCGGGTATTCATTAGCAGAATTAAACGAAGGCAAAATGAATTTTGAGCACCGATGCACTCAATGTCATAAGTTAAAGAATCCGGCATCACGAACGGAAGAACAATGGAACAAAATTGTTCCGCGCATGGTTCAAAAGGCAAATAAAAAATCAGAAGTGATTGATGCTAAAACAAAAGATTCAATTCTCAGGTATTTAGTTACCATGAGCGCTCCTCCTAAAGCTAAATAAACTAACTGCCGATCTTTTTGCTAACTGATTTTATACTCTTCTATTTTTCGGTATAAAGTCGTCAGGCCTATGCCGAGTAAGCGTGCGGTTTCTGTCTTGTTTCCTTTTGTGTAATGCAGTATTTTCCGAATGTGCTGCATCTCTACTTCGCTTAATGAATGAGCGGAGGAGGCTGTGCCTGAAGGAATGTTGTTGATTTGAAATTCGAAAGGCAGGCTTTTTACGGTGAGGGTTTCATTGCTTTCCAAAATGCAGGCGCGCTCCATTACATTTTTCAACTCACGAACGTTTCCTTGCCAGTGATGTGCTTTTAGCTTTTCCACAAAATCATTTTCCATGCCTGAAAAACGCTTGTTCAGCTTGGCTGAAAAATGTTCCAGAAAATGAGTTGCCAGTTCGGGCATGTCGGATTTGCGCTCGTTGAGGGTGGGTAATTGAATCTGAAAGGCAGAGAGGCGATAAAATAAATCAAGGCGGAAATTTGCTTTGTCGCATTCTTCTTTCAGGTTGCGGTTAGTGGCAGCGATGATGCGGACATCTACCTTGTGTGGCTTGGTATCTCCAACCTTGAAATATTCTCCGTTTTCAAGGACGCGCAATAACTTAGATTGGAGGTCAGGTGACATCTCACTTATCTCGTCTAAAAACAAGGTGCCGGTGTGCGCTTCTTCTATCAATCCTTTCTTGTCGCGAATGGCTCCGGTGAAGGCGCCTGCTTTGTGTCCAAACAATTCACTTTCTAAGATTTCCTTTGAAAAGGCGCTGCAATTAAGGGCTACAAAAGATTTTGCGTTTCGTTTGGAACCTTTATGGATGGCTTGTGCGAAGACTTCCTTGCCTGTGCCTGTTTCGCCTGTTAATAAAACGGTAGCATCTGTGGGTGCCACTTTCTTTGCTAATTCAATCGCTTCTTTTATTTCATTTGATTTGCCAATGATGTTTTCAAAAGAATATTTGCCGTTGAGCTTTGTTTGTAATTCTCTAATAGTGAATTGCAACAGGGCCTTATCCATGGCTTTGCTTAGAAGAGGAATTATTTTGTTATTGTCATCTCCTTTAACCAGGTAATCAAAAGCGCCGTTTTTAATTGCCTGTACACCATCATGAATGTTTCCGTAAGCGGTGAGTAAAATGATTTCTGTTTCCGGATATTTTTCCTTGAGGATTTTGGTTGCTTCCACGCCATTGCCATCGGGGAGCTTTACATCGCAGAGTACGACAGGGAAGAAATTTCGCTCTTGCGCTTTTAATCCTGATTTGATATTCTCACTTTGCGTAACCTCATAGCCTTCTGATGCAAGCAGCCGTGCAAGCATCTGCCGCATTTGGGGTTCGTCATCAATTATTAAGACAGTTTTCAAATCGGTTTCAAAGTTAGCATTTATGAAGTTCTTAAACCCCTCATCCGGCATTCATGCGAGATTCTTTACTTTTGCAAGTAGCCAGAATATAAATCGAATAAAAATGCGTTTCGTCGTTTTTACATTCTTTTTTCTTATTTCTCTCCTTTCCTCTGCACAGTCCCCTGAAGCAATCACCCCATTAAGCGGGGACTCAATTCATTTCCGGAATGTTTCATTAGATGAGGGTTTAAAGATGGCCCAAGCCGAAAAGAAACCTGTATTCTTTATGTGCTATGCTTCCTGGTGTGAACACTGCAAAAGAATGAAGGAAGAGGTGTTTAAGATCACTGCGGTGGCTGATTATTATAATAAGCATTTCGTCTGCCTGAAGCAGGACATGGAGAAAGGAGATGGCATTATTCTTCACAAAAAGTTTCAGGTCAGGTCGTACCCTACATTTGTTTTTCTAGATAGCATTGGAACAACGCTCTTTCAAAGTTCGGGTGAGAAAAATGACACCATGATGATTGAACTGGGCAAGACCGCCCTCACACCAACTATGCAATACCCTTACCTGAAGCAGCAATTTGAAAAGGATTTATCGAATTCTGATAAGTGCTACAATTATGTGTTTGCATTAAGGTTGGCGATGCTTGATTGTAATGAACCGGCGCAAAAACATTTGGCTACTCAAACTGAAGCGCAGCTGTTAAATGCAGTGAATTGGAAAATCATTGCAAATGGAATCAGGGACATAAATTCCCGTGAGTTTCAATTTGTGCTGAGCCATCAAAAAGAATATGCAGCCATAGCTTCCCCGATAAGGGTGGAACGGAAAATTGTGAATATAGCTGATGAAATGCTTTCTCCTTTTGTAGGTTTGAAAGATTCGGTTGGTTACTTCAGCAGGCGTTCATTAGCCGAATCCATTCATCACCCCAAGGTGGATTCACTTCTTTTTAAATATGATCTTGCCATTTATCAAAGTTTTGGGAATTGGAATGAATATAGGAAGGTGGCTGATAAGTCTGCAGAAGCCTTTGCATGGAATAATGTTTCATTGCTTAAAGAGATTGCGAATAATTATGTAGCACATGTTTCAGATACTACATCCCTGCAATTGGCAGCAAAATGGGAGAAACGGGCGCTTGAGCTGAACGATGAATACACCCCATATATAGTATGTGCAAAGCTTTATCAAAAAGCAGGTGACAAAAAATCAGCTATTGAAATGGCAGAGAAAGCAAAGAGCTTCGCTTTAAAATATGGTTTCAGTCATAATGATGCAGATGCTCTTTTAGCTGAGCTTCAGAAATAGGAGGACAGACATTAGCTATGAGATAAAAATCTCAAACCTCAATTTTCAATGATTACAAAATCACGGATACAATCCATTGATCTGCTGCGTGGATTGGTGATGATCATCATGGCGCTTGATCATGCCCGTGATTTCTTTCATTCAGATGTTGCAGTTGGAAATGACCCGTTGGATTTTGCTACGACCTCGCCATTATTATTTCTTACGAGGTGGATCACACATTTCTGTGCCCCTGTATTTGTTTTTCTTTCCGGCTCTTCCGTGTTTTTTGTAAGCCAAAGAAAATCAAAGAAGGAGCTTTCACTCTTCCTTTTTACACGCGGTGCATGGCTTATTTTCCTTGAGGTTGCCGTGATCTACTTTAGCTGGCAAAGCAATTTTGGTTATTATTTGCTTATCCTGCAGGTTATTTGGGCAATAGGAATAAGCATGGTGTTGCTTTCTGTGTTTATATATCTTCCAAAGAGGTTATTGTTTTTAATTGGTTTAATTATTGTTCTCGGACATAATACCCTTGATGGATTTAATCAAATAGATAATACATGGCACGGCGCCACTTGGTCCGTACTTCATGTACGGCATTTTTTCCATTTGGGAGCGAATCATAATATTTTCGTTTTATACCCCATGCTTCCTTGGTTTGGTTTAATGATTTTAGGATACTTTTTTGGTGAGTTATATGCAAAGGATTTTGATTCGGGTAGAAGAAAGAGAATACTTTTTCAACTTAGTTCAGCGCTTATCCTGCTTTTTATTATGCTTCGTTCTGTCAATATATACGGAGATGCGCATCACTGGCAGCAGCAATCAACTTCCGTTTATACGGTATTATCTTTTGTTGATACTACGAAGTATCCTCCCTCGCTTTTATATTTACTTATGACTATCGGACCGGCTATGATCTTTCTTGCATTTGCTGAAAACTTGAGAAGTAAGCTGACCGATGCTGTTACCATTTATGGTCGCGTGCCTTTGTTCTACTACATCATTCATTTCTACCTCATTCACGCTATTGCGTGGATTTTATTTTTTGCAACAGGACACTCAACAAGCGAATTGGATTTTGCCCATCGCTTTGCAGGTTTTCCCAAGATTTTCGGATTTCACCTGTGGCAGGTATATATTATATGGGCGTTTGTAGTTCTTGCCCTGTATCTGCCATGCAAATGGTATAATAATTATAAAAGCACTCATAGGCAGTGGTGGCTTAGTTATATCTAAAAAGGGTTGCTTGCTACTGTGAATTATCTTTCAATTTCACACGCAACCGTAAGCGTTACAACAGGACGAAAAGGATCTGAAGAAATAATGGTAATTGTTCTGCTGTCGTTTCCGGTTTGTTCTGAACAATCATAATCAACAGAGAGCTTTGTATTTTCTCCCGGTTGCAAGATTGTTTTTTCAAGATGTAACGCCGTGCTCGAGCTATTTGACTTTGCCCTGTGAAGCGCAAGAGGCTTCTTGCCTTCATTAGTTATAATAAAGTCATGATTCTTCTTATCGTATGATTTTATTTTTCCCCAGTCAAACTTTTCTTCTGAAAACTTAATGCGTGGAGCAGTGGCAGAATCATCAGATGTCATCGGTGGAAAGTATTCCTCAACAGTGGATGTAACACTAATCACCTTTTTGGGAATAAGAGAATCATTTGTCGTTAGCTGAACCTTGTCAATGAAATACCCCCAATCGTTCCTTTTGGAACCGTCAAAAGTGCAAATAATTATTCCTGTTTTGTTTGGTTCCAGTTCAGAAGGGATAGCTTTCATAGAAAGATACGCCGGCAAGTGTTGGAAGGAGAGGATCATCTTTTGGTTCCAGGTATTCATGATTTTAATAGAATCTGTTTTTGTTTCATTGGTTTTAATCTTACGCATACCAATGAAGTTGACTGAAAGTCGAAGGTTGCCAATCTTCTTTGGAAAATCATCCTTCATGGTCGGCGTGCCTTCAACCATTACCCTTTGAGCGGTGGCAGCTATAGAATATAAGCCAAGAAACAGAATAAGCAGGCTTGTATGAAAAAGGTTCTTTAACATAGTCTTAGGTTGCTTAGAGTGCTCAAATATATATTTTCATTGTGTGGCTTCCGATTGTTTTAGGATATATTTAACAAGCCCCTGCAAATCCATGCCATCAAATGTTCCTGAACTCATCATAAGAAGTGTTTTGTTTTTCCAATTCTTTTTGAAAAGGAACTCCTTCAATAAAACTGAATCAGTAAATACCTTTATATCATCGCGTGCAAATGATTTTTTTACCTGTCCTGTCGTAATGGGTTTTAATTTTTTATGCTCAATGGTATGCGGATTGAAATAAACGATCGCCTCATCTGCTTTGTCCATAGAGCCTTTATATTCGTTTAAAAAATCTTCGTTCAGGCTGCTGAATGTGTGAAGCTCCATGCAGGCAATAACTTCTTTGTCTGTAAATTGTTTTTTAACAGCTTCTATTGTTGCCTTCAGTTTGCTCGGTGAATGTGCGAAATCCTTATATATCGCTGCTGAATCATTTCTTCCCAGCAGTTCAAGTCTTCTTGCTGCGCCTTTAAAGGAAGATATAGCAGAGTAAAAATGCTCATCAGCTATTCCCAACGCATTACATACTTTTCTTGCCGCTTCAATATTCATCAGGTTGTGCTCACCGAAGATTTGAAGTGGCGTTTGAGGCTTGCTGCCCGAGGATTGATGCTGAAGATAAGTAATGCCGTTGCGGATTTCATGCCATGGTATTCCATAAGGAATCTTTTTACATGCGCTCTTTGAATGTTCAGCAACTTTTTTCACTTCCTCATCCTCCTCACAATATATTAACGTTCCATTTGCAGGAATATTGTCCGCAAAGATTTTAAATTGCTCCACATAATTTTCAAACGTTGGAAAAACATTAATATGATCCCATGCAATGCCGCTTAACAAACCTATATCAGCCTTATAGAGATGGAACTTAGGTCTGCGGTCAATGGGGGAGGAGAGGTATTCGTCGCCTTCGAGAATAATGATCGGGGCATCTTCTGTCAGCCTGACCGTGTTTTCAAATCCTTCCAATCTAGCCCCAACCATGTAATCGCAGTTAAACTCATTCTGTTTCATCACATGCAATATCATTGCGGTAATAGTCGTTTTTCCATGACTGCCGCCAATCACAACCCGCTTTTTATTCTTTGAAAACTCATACAGATATTCAGGGTATGAATAAATCTTAATTCCCAATTCCTGCGCGCGAATCAATTCAGGATTGTCGGCACGCGCATGCATGCCAAGGATCACAGCATCAAGATCAGAAGTGATTTTATCAGGAAACCATCCTTCAGTTGTTGGTAAAAGCCCGCAATTCTCTAAGTTGGTTCTTGATGGTTCAGCAATCTCATCATCGGAACCTGTAATCTTAAAACCTTTATTATGCAATGCAATGGCAAGGTTGTGCATGGCAGCACCGCCGATGGCTATAAAATGGAAACGTTTCAAGTTTAAGGTCTAAAGTTTAAAGTTACAGCCAAAATTAGACAGATAAAGACGTATAAAAATTGTTTGATTTAATTATTTTAACGTCAATACTAACAATCAATTTCCTTAATTTGCAAAAACCTTAAACTTTAATCTTCAAACCTTAAACTGATAATGAAACTTCATACAATCAACACCGGATACTTTAAGCTCGATGGCGGCGCTATGTTTGGCGTTGTGCCAAAATCTCTTTGGAATAAGCAGAATCCTGCAGACGAAAATAACATGTGCTCATGGGCATTGCGTTGCCTGCTTGTGGAAGACGGAGACCGACTTGTGCTTATTGACAATGGTTGCGGCGACAAGCAGAGTGAAAAGTTTTTTGCTTTCTATTATATGCATGGTGATGATTCATTAGCGAAGTCGTTGAATAAAGCAGGATATTCTTTTGATGATATCACCGATGTGTTTCTCACCCACCTTCATTTCGATCATTGCGGAGGAAGCGTGAAATGGAATAAAGAAAGGACAGGCTATGAACCTGTTTTTAAGAATGCAACCTACTGGAGCAACGAGCAGCATTGGGAGTGGGTAGTGCATCCCAATGCGCGTGAGAAAGCAAGCTTCTTAAAAGAGAACATTCTTCCCATAAAGGAAAGCGGGCAATTAAAGTTTTTAAAAGACGGTGATCAGCTGTTTGACGGCTTCAAAGTGATGTGCGTGTATGGCCATACGGAAGCCATGATGCTGCCGATCATTAAGTATAAAGAAAAAACAATTGTTTTCTGTGCCGATCTTTTTCTGTAATGCTCCCCAAAATTTAGA
>PLYJ01000187.1 GCA_003151745.1 Bacteroidota bacterium | reverse complement strand
CAGGGCTGGCTACTCAATTATGCGCATACTGCTTTTTCCGTTAAAGGTACACTCTTTCAAGTTGATGCAATGTTATTAAATTAGTTTGATTTAAGAAATAATGATTTACTTTGTGCAAAGTAAGAAAACCATCTCGTTATGCATGAAGTAATTATTGGAGTAATTATTACTTCAATTGGCGCATTGATTGTCTTTATTTCTAAAAAGGTTTACGATGCATTAAGTGAAAAATCGAAAAATGATTTTTGGAATAATAAACTATTGAAACCAAATTTTCTCACTGGTACTTGGGAAAAAAAATGGAAACCACTTGGACAAGATTATTATGGTAAAAATGATAAGGAAATATGGATAATTAAAAAGGATGGAAAAGTTCATGAGGGTGGTAAATACTGGTTTAATATTAATCATTTTGTAAGCAATCCAGATATTAATAGAATTAAATTTGCTTTAATTACGGTTCTACCTGATGACGAGCGAAAACTTGAAAACATTCTCACCGTTCATAATAACAATTTTATAACTGGCAAAGAGATAGTAAATGAAAATGGTAAGGAAAACCATTTTGATGTAGAATATAAAAGGCAATAAATAAATAAACAAGTAATCACTAATAACACTAAAATTATGAAAGCTTTAATTACTTTCCTGTTATTATCATATTCCACTTTAAGTTATGCACAAGTTCAATTACCTAAGTGTATTGATAAAAAAGTTAAAGACATAGTAGTGCATAAATTAATAATGTCTATGATAACTAGATTTGATTATAAATTGGACACAACTTACAATGCTTATAAGTTAATTGATATTACTACGATGGAAAGCAAACCGGGTAGCTGTAGTTGTAAGGGTGATATTGCAGCACCTGAATTAAATAAATTTTTTAAACTAATGTATGAAGCAGAACTTTCAGAGGATGGAGTATTATGGGTTTATATAGATTCAGTGGAATAAACAAAATGAAAAACAAAATGAAAAATATATTGATAATACTTATACTTTTAAGTGTAAAGGGATTTTCTCAAAATCCAAGTGCATGGGGTAATGGTTCAAAGAGTAAGTGGAAAGTTGAGAAGAGTTGGTGTAGAGATACAGCCATTCAGAGAAAAGTAATTGCTAAGTCATTTGATTACAAAGGTGATAGAGATTTTGATCATAAAACTAACAAGTGGGTCAATCATATGCCTGTTGGAAGTGATACATTAACTAGGAAAATTTCAGTTATATTTTCAACGATTAATAATTGGAGTAACCGTTGTGAATGTCAATCTCACATTAATTTAACTGATAGATATTATCTTAAGACAAATTATATCCTTAAAAAAGATGATGAAGGAAACCTTTATATTGATAACGCATCGTTTGATTTAAGAGATCAATATAAAATTGGACAGTAAGTTTATTAAATATTTTTTGTACAGGCAGGTTTCTAATCTGTCTGTTTTTATTCAGTGTGGACTACTTTTTAGCGTTCGCTGTGCTGTTGAAAGTTGCGCTTTGCAGTTGCGCATAACAAATATATCAACGAAGTACAAGTTGCCAAATTACTATAAATTTTCAAATGATATTAAAAAACGCAATGCGTTAACCCGACCGATGATATGAAAAAACGCAATTGATCCCGTTGGATGGATTGATTTTTTTATCATTTTATAGCTTTAAGTTGTCTCTAAAAAGCTCTTTTACCACAAAAACAAGCTTTTTCTCAATCCTACATAGGATAGCCGCTTTCCTACATAGGTTTGTGACAGGGATATGTAGGATCGTTTCATTCCTACATAGGATTATGACAGGGCAATGTAGGATTGTCATTTTCCTACATAGGATTGTAATGGAGATATGCAGGATTGTCTCTTTCCTACATAGGATTGTGACCGGGATATGTAGGATCGTCGCTTTCCTACATAGGATTGCCACAGGGATATGTAGGATTGTCACTTTCCTACATAGGATTGCTTCAGGGATATGTAGGATTGTCTCTGTCCTATATAGGATTGTGACAATCCTTATGGTAATTGCATAAAACCTTAAAATCGGTTCTATCGTTAATTGTGTGAAAATAGTTTGAAAGGCGGAAAATGCACCGTAGGTGCACAAGCTTGGTAAAAAAGCAATATCCACTTACTTTTGTCCTCCGTAGGTGGACTACCTTTAAAATCCTTTACCATGTCAAATACATATACTCAAATTCATATCCAATGCGTTTTTGCTGTTAAATATCGGGATGCTGTTATTGATAAACAATGGCAGGACAGATTGCATAAATACATTATTGCCATCGTCAATAATAATGATCACAGACTTCTTGCTATAAATAGTATGCCCGATCATCTGCATTTATTCTTCGGTATGCGTCCGGCTCAATCGCTCGCTGATCTGATGCGTATGGTGAAGGCAGAATCTTCAGAATGGATTAATAACGAGAAATTAGTCCGGGGCAAATTCAGATGGCAAGAAGGCTACGGTGCTTTTTCTTATTCCAAATCCCAAACCGATGCAGTTGTTAAATACGTTATAAATCAACAAGAGCATCACCGGAAGAAAACCTTTCTGGAAGAATACAAAGAGTTTTTACAAAAATTTGGCATAGATTACCGGGAAGAATATATTTTTAAAGAGATGGAATGAAAAAGTTGTCCACCTATGGTGGACTATTGCCGGAGGGGATACTATTTTTTACCAAGCTTTCACACCTACGGTGTCTTGCAACTTTCTATTTTCACACGATTAACGATGGAACCTTAAAATCGGTATAAAAAAGCCTAAAAAGGGGTTTTCAGGATTTGCTTCATCCTGCGGCGGGCTTTGAAGCAGTTGGAGGTGGCTGTGTTGAGGGTTATATGTAGCCGTAAGCCTATTTCACGAAAAGTGAGCTTTTTGAAGTAATGCAGTATGATCATAAGCCTGTAAAGGCGGGTCATTTGGCGCAGCGCCTTGCCAAAACGCAGGCGCAGCAGCAGGTTGTGGTCGGAAGGCAGGTCTTCGTGATAGTCTTGCCCTTGCAATGGTGTAATAAAGGAGAACATCATTTTATAATGCCTGAAATGGCGGAGGCATTTGCGTGCAATGCCGTAAAGCCAGTGGAGCAGCTTATTTTCATTTTTGTACTTGCCGTTGCGCAGGGCAAGCAGGGCTGCCAAAAAGGTTTCCTGTGTGAGGTCGTGCGCATCGGCTGTGTTTCGCAGCTCGTGCAGCAGGAATTGAAATATGCGGGGCACATACTTAAGCGTGATGCAGTCGAAAGCCCTGCTATCGCCTCCTGTTGTGAGTAATGCCAGTTCGCAGTCGGGAAGGTTCTTATATGCAAGCAACCTGCCCGTATAAAGCGTTTTCATAAAATCCCCTGTTTTTGTTGGCTATTAGGGGTGTAGATGTGTCATAGCTCGCCTTGGTTATGGGTTATAGCTATAACGGAGGCAGGAAGGGATTATTTGAAAACGGACAGGAATGCTTTATATAAGGAGAAATTATTTTGTATCCTTTTTTATAAGAGACCGTAAGAAACGACTCCAGAAAACAGCAGCAAAAGCATACACCGGTGATTAAACTTTTTCCTTTATTCATAACCCTGTTACTTCCTAACATTCAAACACCAAACTTAAAACGAGAAATCATGAATATCCTCATCCGTTATTCCATTAAATGGTTTTGCTTTGAGCTTTTGCAAAAGTTCCGGAAGGAACGTAAAATAATTACCAAGCTTAGGTCTGAAGACTTTCGTAATCTTGAATCGAAGCTTACGCCCAATATTTTGGCGTGCATTAAAAATATGACGGCTGCGCTTCCAATGAATTTGCCTCCACCGCCTCCCACATTGCTTGCAAAAACAGGAATTGAATCGGATGAATCGGATTCAATCTATATATCCGTTAAGCACTTACGTGCGAACGGATAATATTTAAAGCGCCGCCGGCTTTAAACCATTCAATCTGTTGTGCATTATATGTATGGTTCACTGAAATGATTTCATGGTCGCCATCGTTATGATGGATGACTAAAGTGAGCGGCATGCCGGGCTTGAAATCTATGAGGCCGGGAATATCGAAGGTGTCGTCTTCTTTTATTTTATTGTAATCGTCTTTGTTGGCGAATGTGAGCGCCAACATACGTTGCTTCTTTAAGTTAGTTTCGTGAATGCGTGCAAATGATTTAACGAGGATGGCTCTCACGCCCAGGAAGCGCGGCTCCATGGCTGCATGTTCGCGCGAAGAACCTTCGCCGTAATTGCGAGCGAAGCGAAGCAATCCCTTTATTCTTAGCCAAGGGATTGCTTCGTCGCTTTGCTCCTCGCAATGACGGAGTAAGCCAATGGCAGCGCTTCAATAATATCGCTTGCAATGAGGCTATGTATGCTTTTTTGTTTTGCTGCTATATCTCCTGCAAACCCATGAATATATACACCAAGAATACATGCATTCAAAGATGAATATCCCTGTGCCATTAATCCTGTTAAAATGCCTGTCAACACATCGCCGCTTCCTGCAGTGCCCATGCCGGGGTTTCCTGTTGAGTTGAAATAAGATGAACCATCAGGACAGGCAATGCAGGTGTTGGCGCCTTTTAATATGAGAAATACTTTATGCGTCATCGCAAAGTCAATTTGCATTTGATGGCGGTCAAAGTCATTGGCTGCTTCCTGTGTTAGCCGTTCAAACTCTTTAGGATGGGGTGTGAAGATGCTTTGTTCGGGAACAGAGGCTATCCATGATTTATTCTCTCCAAGTATGTTGATTGCATCAGCATCAATGACGATGGGCTTGGTGTTGTTTTGTAAAAACTTTTTTAACGCCTTTTTTGTTTTCTCTTTTGTTGATAAACCAGGTCCAATGCCGATGGCATTATATGTTTCTGTTTTTATTTCATCACTGAAGTATTTGTCGTCCTCATCCGTTTGCACCATGGCTTCAGGAAAAGCAGTCTGCATGATTTCATAACCATATTGCGGAACATGCACTGTAATCAAACCCGCTCCTGCTCTCATGCAAGCGCGCGAGGCAAGCACAGCAGCGCCCATTTTGCCATATCCCCCGGCAATCAATAAAGCATGGCCATGTGTTCCCTTATGATCGCCTTCCTTTCTTTTAATGATCAGCTTTTCTACAAGCTCATGTGATAAGTATGTTTTGTTTGATGATAGATTCCTGATAAACTTTTGATTAAGACCGATGGGCAAGATCTCCACTTTACCGAGGTAAGGATAATTCTCAGGAAACATGAAAGCAAGCTTAGGACATTCAAAGCTCAATGTATAATTAGCATGGATGATGCTGTTTTGAGGAGGAGCGTGCATGTCTGCATAAAGTCCTGAAGGCATATCAATTGATACAATTGCGGCCCTCGATTTATTCATTTTATCAATAATCTCTGAAGCCAAACCTGTAATGGGTTTGCTAAGCCCTGTGCCAAAGATGGCATCAATGATGCAATCGTTGTGTGTTATGGACGGAAAACTTTTTATACTCTTAATATCATGAATGCTGACTTTCTTTTCCTTCCTAAGTCGCTTCTCATTGATTAAGAAATCGTGCGAATACTTCTTTGAATCACGAATGATATATACCTCTATTGTACGAAAAAAACTTATTGATTGCCTTGCAATAGCAAGTCCGTCACCGCCATTATTACCCGGACCGCAGAAAACTTTAAGAGAGCGATGGGATGGAAGGATGTTCTGATGAAGCCAATGAGAACATTTCATTGCTGCACGCTCCATCAGGTCTATACTCCTTACAGGCTCATGTTGAATGGTGTATTGATCAGCTTCGTGTATTTGTTTTGCAGTTAGAATTTTCATTCATATTTAAAATTATCGCCCCTCTTCGCTGATTATTAGCGGAGAATTAATTAATTTTTAATCTGCGAATCTGTGGCGATTTTATACAATATTAATTTCAATTTAGAATCGTTACATCAATTTCTTTTCCTTCAAAGTAGTTCTTTAAATGCGTGCCGTCGCCATGCAATGTAAAAATATATTTTGGCTTCGTATGCTCAATCATCTTTAATAAATCATTCCAATCTGCGTGATCGCTGATGTGTAACAGGCTGTCCGAACGATAAAAGCTCTTTTTCCATCCTGTAGCGAACACTTTATAAACTTTGTTATTCTTCGAAAATCTGTTGAACCAGATGGGAGGCATAACATATATGCAGTTGTCCTCTGCCTTAAATTCCTGCAGCCTGTATGATTCCCAATTGCCAAGATTAACACCGGCTTGCTCATACACTTCATGAAAGCGTATAATTTCATTGTGAATGAGAACTCTTTTCTTGCTGCAGTGTGCTGTTGCAAGCTTTGTCACCCGTTGCGCCTTGCCAATACTGTATGCTCCGATGAGAATATTCTGACCGGTTATTTCATTCAGCTTTTCAATTTCATTTTGCGGGTCAGGATGCTGATGATCAGGATGGGCGAAGGTTGTTTCTGTGATCAGGTAATCTGTCTCAACGAATTCAATCGCCTCACAGCTATGATCGTATTGCAACTTGAAATCGCCTGTATATAAATACCGTATTCCTTCATGCTCCATCATAATCTGCGCGCTTCCCAACATGTGACCGGCAGGGTAGAAGGTGATCTTTACATCATTTAATTGAAATGATTCTCTGTAATTAATCTCTATAAACTTTGATCGCAGGTAATTCTTATATCTCCTGCCCATGATCTGTTTTGTAGAGGGAGTGCAATAGATAGTTCCGCTATTCGGTGTTGCATGATCGCCATGTGCATGGCTGATGAGTGTTTTATTAACTGCTTTCCTTGGATCAACATAAAAATCTCCTGCCGCACAGTATAAGCCTGTTGAAGTGTAGGAAAGAAAATTGTTGATGGTTTTCATTTAACAGATGTTTCAACAGAAAGCAGTTTTTCATGAATAGCAAGCACTTGCGGTAACAGAAGCTTCCTTTCATCATTGACGATGACAAAATCCGATTGTTTTATTTTTTTTCTGTCGCCTGACTGGTTGAGAATTATGGAGAGAATTTCTTCTTTTGTTTTATGATCACGTTCCATCACTCGTTTTATTCTCAGTTCTTCAGGAGCGATTACTGTTATAATCTTGTCGAGGTCTTTATACGTGCCGCTTTCAAAGAGTATGGCCGCTTCTCTCACGGTGTAGGGGGCATCTTTATATTGTTTGATCCATTCTTCAGAATCTTTTATAACAGCAGGATGAACGATGCTATTTAACCTTTCAAGTGCTGCCTTGTTGTTGAATACTTTTGCCGCCATCCTTTTTCTATCCAGATGGCCCGACGAATCATACAGGTCGCTGCCAAATTCCTTTTTAATCTTTGTCTTTATCTTCTCATTGGTATCAACTAACTTTCTTGCTTCTGTATCAGCATCGTACACAGGAATACCAAGCGAAGAAAATATCTTACACACAACGGACTTGCCGCTGCCAATGCCGCCTGTGACTCCTATTTTCAGTATCATTTAAGAATTATATATTCTACCTTCTCCGGTTCAATCGTTAATATCTTTACTTCCTTCGGAGCTTTTAATAACTCTACTTTCAGCTTATTTGATCCCTTGGTGATTTCGGAGGCATCAATTACTGTATTGAATTGGGCTTCTGTTATCTTTTCATAATTGCTCAAAGCCACGATATAGTTGACCTTAACTTTGTCAGGAAAGATTTTCAATTTTTGGTTGTCAACAGTATTTATCGTTTGCAGAGGAACCTGAATGCTTCCTTCAGTAAATTTTTCAACGGAAAGAAAGAAGCGAACACTTTTAACTTCAGAACTAATGTTATTGTCAAACTTTAAAGGAACAAGTTGATTGAGATTGGTTTTTACATCATTAAAAGTAGTATCTGCAGTTCTCACCCAGCGTAACGTATCGAGATAGGAGAGAGGGCCTGAGACAAGTATGCTGTCAGGTACAAGATGAGGATCTGCAGTTGCATCGAATTGTTTGCCAAAATTTATCTTTATATCGCTTCTTAACGCAACTTTCTTAGTAAGCAGTCCGCTGAAATTAAATTCAATGCTATCAGGAATAACACTCTGAATATTTACGTCACGCTTTAATTGCTCAGTAAATTCTGACACAAGATTTTTGGTAGAGACTCTATATACATTGTCAGCTATCCGGTTGTGATCATCTATGTTATCATTCACGTTTATCGAAATCTTGTTGTCGGTTGATTTGAGCCTGTAAGAAAGCAAATCGAGGCCGCTGGCATTGATCAGGAATTCAATTCGCCTCGGTAAGGGATTGGTAATCATTTTCCCGCTAGGGATGTTTTCGTAAGCAAGATGAAAGCGGACATGAGCGATGTAGTTCTTGGACAACATGATGAGCGCCCAAAGGAAAGTAGAAGTTAAAAAGCAAATGAGCATCACCGAAAAAGACCTGCGTGATTTCGGTGATTGTTTATCCTTAGAATGAAAAATATTGAATAGACTGTTGCTGTCCACTGCTTATGCTTTAGTTTGGGGTTTGATGTTATTGCCTGATCTAAGGAACTATAAACTTCAAATCTTTAACCTCAAACAGGCGATAAATCAGCTTTTAGTTTCAACAACCGGAGCATTCAATGCCTTGGTGGCGTCAGCGGCTACAGCTGTTTTGTCAATTTTGACTTTTACGTTCGTGTCAATTTCAACCATAAAATATTTGTCAGCTATTTCAACAAGACGTCCGTGAATGCCGCCGATGGTAACTACTTTGTCGCCTTTCTTCAGCTCGTTTCGAAATTCTTTTTCGATTTTTGCTTTACGCATCTGCGGACGTATCATAAAGAAGTAGAATACAACTACAATAAGCAGCAGGAATATAATTTGACTGTAGCCGGTACCGCCGGGCGCTGCTGCTTGTAAGAGAATTTGATCTAATGTCATTTATAAAGTATTTAAATTGTTAAAATAATAAAGAAACTAATTTACAAAGCTTGCCGGAATTACTTTTTCTGCGGAACTACTTCTCCTGTAATCACAATGACCTTGGTGTTTGGGATGGTATTGGCAACGATGGTAACTTCTTTATGCTGCATACCGTTTTTCCCTTCGCTGTTGAAGGTAACGTTGATAACACCCTGACCTCCTGCAGGAATAGGAGTTTTTGGATAGTCAGGAATGGTGCATCCACAGCTTCCGTGCGCATCTCTAATTAGAAGATCAGCGCCACCCACATTCGTAAACTTAAATGCATAGGAAACTTTTTCACCTTCAGTAATGGAACCGAAATCATGTGTTTCAACATCAAAGCGAAAGGCAGGCACTTTGTCCTTGTTTTTGCCGCTGTCTGCTGACGCAGTGGCAGGATTGTTTATCAAATCTGTTGGCAGCTTATCCTTTTTCTCAGTCGTAGAATTGCCACCTTGATTATTATTATTGCAGGAAGCAAAGAATAACGCAGAGATAATAAAGATTGAAAAAACACTTTTCATATTACTCTTGTAAAATAATTTTTGCAAAAATAAGAAAGTTTACGGTTATAGTTATCAGTTGCTGAACGGTAAAGTGTAAGTACATTTCACTCAATTAGTCCGCGTCCGGTCTTTACAATTTTTCCATTTTGTTTGAAGTCGGCAGCCAGCTTGTCAATGATTCCATTGATGAAGTGATTGCTTTTAGGAGTGCTGAAATCCTTGCTGATGTCAATGTATTCGTTGATGGAAACCTTTACAGGAATAGAAGGGAAGGTCATGAGTTCAGCCAATGCCATTTTCATAAGGATGATGTCCATCAATGCTATGCGATCAAGCTCCCAGTTCTTTGTTTTCTCCGTGATGGCCTTTTCGTATTCTGTATTGTGGAGAATGGTTTGGTGAAAAAGCTCGCGAACAAACTGTTTGTCTTCTTCTTCATCCTTATAAGTTCCGAATAGCTCCAGTTTCTTTTGGTCAAAGAATGTTTTTATGCTGCGCAACATCATGTGGCAAACAAAGTCAAGATCTTCAAACCAGAATGAGTTGATTTCTTCTATTGTGTGCCGAAAGGCCGTTGATTCAAGAATATGCTTTTTTACAGCCTCAAGCAGAAACTCTTTTGCAGAACCGCCGTTATTTATATACTCTTTATATGCTGCTGATTTCTTAATGGCAAGGAAAGTATTCTTCACCAGGTCATGATCTTTCTGCCAGCTTAGCTTTTTCTTTTTAACGGTTTCCTTAAATACCTCACTTGTGCGGAGAGCTGCAATGAAAGGATGATTATCTATGCGAAAGCCCGTCAGCTTATCTTCTTTGTCTTTAAAAAACTTTTCTCCAGATTCTTCCAGGTTCAGTTGCTCTGCATCTCCAAGCTCAACGAGAAAGAGAAGAATAAAATAATAAAGATCATTTACACGGTCAATGTTTCTGAACAACTCTCTTTCAGCCACACCAATGTCGCTATTCTCCGATTGAAAAAATGCATACAGCGCCTGCATTACTTTTACCCGTAATTGTCGTCTGCTGAGCATGGGGGAGTTTAGGGTTTAGGGTTTAAAGTTTGATGCAACGAAGTGAAGCGCTAACTTTAGGATGACATGCAATAAAAATTTGACTGATTAATTTGATATTTTTGCAGTCCCGCGCGTGCGGGATTTACCGTTGTTTTATTTGAAGGGCGCAAAGGTATATTAAATCAGTTTATTGTTTGCAGCTTATGGTTCAGCGCAGCAACTGTAAAGCATAAACCGTAAACTGTCAACTTTATGAAATCTCTAAAGCATCTTAACAAATACTTTTTCAAATACCGCTATCGGTTATTATTCGGTACGCTGTGCGTTATTGCTTCTAACTTGTTCGGCATTTATCCGGCGCAGGTTGTTCGTCATGGCATTGATTTAATAATAGAAACGGTGAAGGTCGGGCGGCTCATGGATGGTTTCGACAGTAAAGTATCTGTGGAAAAGACGCTTGCCTTTAATGCTTTCCTTTTCCTGCTTTTTATTATTGCTCTTGCAGTAATCAAAGGCGTGTTTACGTTTCTGATGCGGCAAACCATCATCATTGCTTCGCGGCTTATAGAATATGATTTGAAAAATGAAATCTTTGAACACTACCAGGACTTGTCGCTTTCATTCTACAGAAGAAACAATACAGGCGATCTCATGAACCGCATCAGCGAGGACGTGACCCGTGTGCGCATGTACCTTGGCCCTGCCATCATGTACACCATCAATCTGGTGGTGCTCTTTGTGCTTGTCATTGTCACGATGTTTAATGTGAATGCAAAGCTTACTATATATGTATTACTTCCGTTGCCTTTATTATCGCTGGCCATTTATCTCGTGAGCGATAAGATGAACCGTTTCAGCGACAGCGTGCAGGCGCAGCAAAGCCGCCTGAGCACATTTGTGCAGGAAGCCTTTTCAGGAATAAGGGTGCTGAAATCGTTTGTGAAAGAAGATCAACGCGGAAAAGAATTTGCACAGGAGAGCGAGCATTATAAAAACAAATCTATGGAGCTGGTGAAAGTGAATGCGCTGTTTTTTCCGCTCATCATGATGCTCGTAGGCGTAAGCACCATACTGGTAATATGGATTGGCGGACAGGAAGTGATTGCCGGAACCATCACCATGGGAAACATAGCAGAGTTTATTATATATGTAAACCTGCTCACATGGCCTATTGCTTCTATCGGTTGGGTTACTTCGTTGGTGCAGCGCGCAGCGGCTTCGCAGGAAAGGATCAATGAATTCCTTAGGATTACACCGGACATAAGTGATAGCTCCCCCACCCCCCGAAGGGGGGATAAAGCTATGAATAGTGATATGAGCCAACTCCCCCCTTTGGGGGGCGGGGGGGCTATAAACGGACGCGTTGAGTTCCGAGACGTCAGTTTTCTCTATCCTGATTCCGGCGTACGTGCGCTCGATCATGTTTCATTTATTGTGGAGCCGGGCAAGTCGCTGGCAGTCCTTGGCAAGACAGGGGCTGGTAAGTCAACGCTGGCAAGCCTGATTGTGAGGATGTATGATGCAACAGGCGGTAAGGTATTGATTGACGATAAAGAGATTCAAACATTTCCGCTGGCAGCTTTGAGAAGCAACATCGGCTATGTGCCGCAGGATGTTTTTCTTTTCTCTGACAGCATTGCGAATAATATTGCGTTTGGGTTAACAGCCCCCCCAACCCCCCAAAGGGGGGATCAAAGCACGGGTCAACTCCCCCCTTTGGGGGGCAGGGGGGCTGTTGAACAAGCTGCCAAAGATGCAGTCATCTACGACAACATCATGGAGTTTCCAAAAGGCTTTGACACGATGCTTGGTGAGCGCGGCATCACTTTATCAGGCGGGCAGAAGCAACGTGTGTCCATTGCGCGCGCCATCATCCGCAACCCGAAGATATTGCTCTTTGACGATTGCCTGTCAGCAGTTGACACGCATACGGAGGAACAGATACTCCACAATCTTTTCCGTGTGATGAAGGACAGAACATCGCTCATTATCAGCCATCGTGTATCAACCGTTAAACATGCTGATTACATCATCGTTCTTGATAACGGAAAAATTGCTGAACAGGGGACACATGAATCACTTCTTGGAACAAGAGGCTTGTATCTCGAGCTTTATGAGAAACAATTACTGGAAGAGGAAGTAAAATAAAAAACCCCCGGTCTTTGCAGAACCGGAGTTTTTCCCTCCTAAACACTAACATGAAAACTTACTAAACTTAAACTTACTTAAAACCTAAATCTTAAAAACAATTTAAACTTAACACTGTAAAGTAACGACATCAGGAATGTAATGCTCCCCAAAATTTAG
>PLYJ01000097.1 GCA_003151745.1 Bacteroidota bacterium | reverse complement strand
AGGCAGGCAGCGTGTCGGCAGATTTCAATCGTTACATGACATGGAAAAGTGCAGACGGAATTAAAGAAGCTTCGCGGTTTAAACCACACTTGGAAATTTTACTGAAAGGAATGTTGCAACCTTCCACCCTTTTGGATTTGGTTCGCAATTTCATTGTGTTTGAGAAAACGAAAAAAGAAGATACCAAAACAGGATTGATACAAATTTTTACTGAAAAGAAACTTGCTGCCTACCATCAATACTACGCAGTGAACAAGGCGGTGCAATCCTCTATTACTGCATCTGGTGTGAACGGAGATAAACGGGGCGGTGTAGTGTGGCACACACAAGGTTCAGGAAAAAGTTTGAGCATGGTTTTTTATTCCGGCAAACTCATTACTGCGCCTGAAATGCAAAACCCGACCATTGTAGTTATCACTGACAGAAATGATTTGGACGACCAGTTGTTTGACACATTTGCTGCATCTGTTCAGTTGTTACGGCAAGAACCCGTGCAGGCAGAGAACAGAGAGCATCTGAAAGGACTTTTAAAAGTTGCAAGCGGAGGAATTGTATTTACTACGATTCAGAAATTCTTGCCAGAAGATGAAAAATCGGTGTATGACCAGCTTTCACCAAGAAAAAATATTGTTGTTATTGCCGATGAAGCCCACCGGACACAATACGGCTTTGAAGCAAAACTGATTGACAAAAAGGATGCGATTACAAAGGAAGTAATCGGAAAGCGGATTGCTTATGGCTTTGCAAAGTATATGCGTGATGCTTTGCCGAATGCAACTTACATCGGTTTCACAGGCACACCCATTGAAGGAACGGATGTGAATACGCCACAAGTGTTCGGAAATTATATTGACCGATACGATATTAAAGACGCAGTTACAGATGGCGCAACGGTAAAAATATTTTATGAAAGCCGTTTGGCAAAAGTGAATTTAGATGAGGAAGGCAGAAGATTGATTGAGGAATTTGATAAGGAATTAGAGCAAGACGAAGAAATTACAGAAAAGCAAAAGGCAAAAGCGAAATGGACAAAACTGGAAGCCATTGTAGGAAACCAAGATCGAATAAAAAATTTGGCGAAAGATATTGTAACGCATTTTGAAAAACGTCAAACAGTTTTTGAAGGCAAGGCATTGATTGTGGCAATGAGCCGGAGAATTGCAGCAGAGATTTACAAGGAAATAATTGAATTGCGCCCGCAATGGTACAGCGATGATCTAACGAAAGGTGAAATCAAAGTTGTAATGACAACCAATAGTTCTGATGGACCCGAAATCTCAAGGCATCACACGACTAAGCAACAGAGAAGAGATTTATCGGAACGAATGAAAGACCCTGCCGATAAATTGAAAATCGTAATTGTCCGTGATATGTGGCTCACAGGTTTTGATGCTCCGTGCCTGAATACAATGTATGTGGATAAACCCATGCGCGGACACAATCTCATGCAAGCGATAGCGCGTGTAAATCGTGTTTTCAAAGACAAGCCCGGAGGTTTGGTGGTGGATTATTTGGGTATTGCAACCGATTTGAAAAAAGCACTTTCGTTTTACAGTGATGCAGGTGGAAAAGGTGATCCGGCAGAGAATATTGCAAAAGCGATTGAGGCATTCATGGAAAAATTAGAAGTGGTGAAACAAATGTTCAACGAAGATAGTAAGACACAAAAAGATATTTTAGTGGAAGAACCCGAAGCGTATTATGAGAATAGTTATAAGTTTAATTACAGGAGATTCTTTTCGGTGGATGCAAAAGAAAAACTCTCCATCATTCTGCAAGCGGAAGAACATATATTGGGATTACAGGAAGGCAAGGAAAGATTTATTCGTGAAGTGAGTTTATTAAGTCAGGCATTGTCAATTTGTATTTCAAGAGAAGAAGTACAGGCGCATTTGCCGGAGGTTGCATTTTTTCAAGCCATGAAAGCGCGACTGGTAAAGTTTGAAGGCACAGGCACAGGAAAATCTGACATTGAAATTGAAACCGCCATCAAACAAATTGTGGATGAAGCATTGAGCAGCGATAAAGTGATTGATATTTTTGATGCTGCCGGAATTGATAAGCCCGAAATTTCAGGGTTGGAAATTTTATCGGATGAATTTCTTTTGGAAGTTCAGGGAATGCAGCACAAAAATCTTGCGATTGAATTGCTAAAAAAGATTTTAAACAATGAATTAAAGGCAAGAGCTAAAACAAATCTTGTAAAGAGCCGAAAACTTTTAGAGATGTTAGAAACAGCAATCAAAAAATATCAGAACAATTTATTATCAACGGCAGAAATAATTCAGGAATTAATTAATATCGCTAAACAAATCAAAGATGCGGACAAGGAAGGAGAAAAACTTGGATTGTCAACGGCAGAAGTTGCGTTTTATAATGCGCTTGAAGTGAATGATAGTGCGGTTCAGGTTTTAGGAGATGAAATATTAAAAGAAATTGCACGAGAAATCGCAGATAAAGTAAGGGCAAATGCCACAATTGATTGGGCAATCCGGGAAAGCGCAAGAGCAAAACTTATGGTACTTGTTAAGCGGACGCTAACCAAGTATGGATACCCTCCGGACAAACAGCTAAAAGCAATTGAAACGGTTTTAAAACAAGCAGAGTTACTTGCAGATTTTTTGATAAAGGATAAATAAAATTGATTGAATAATTAAATTATTCTCTCTTTTTTTCTATCAAGTCCATTCCGCAGTGAGTGCATTTACCGGGTTTATCATAACTGCCTTCACACATGGGGCAAGTATATGATTTTGCAGTTTTATTTTTTTCACTTTTTACATCAGCCACTTTTGTTATTTTCTTTTCCAGATCCATTCCGCATTTGGGACATTTTCCTGTACTTGCCATTTTAACTTCGGGGTGCATGGGGCAAGTGTAGGTGATTTTCAATGAATCCTTACTTTCTTTTTGTTGTGAGGAAGTAGAACTCGCGTTTTTACTATCCATATTCATTTTCATACCGCACATGCCCATGCCTTTCTTATCACTTCCATCGCTTTTAACAAGTGCCATTCCACATTTCGGACAACTCCCCGGCTTGTCTGATTTTACTTCAGGGTGCATCGGGCATGTATATATGACCTTGCCTGTGTCAGCAGTTGCGGTTTCTTTTTTTGTAGTAGTAGATGCTTGTTTATTATTGCCCATTCCCATCATTCCGCATTGAGCCGAAACGTTTAGGGAAATAAAAAGCACGACAGCAAGAGGAATAATCAAAAGGTTTTTTGTTTTCATGTGCAAAATTTAACGTGTGCAGTATTTAGTATGAGTGTTGCGGACATTATCATCATCCGAACAATTATTAGTGATGGAGTTCATTAATGAACAATGATAAGTAGAAGTGTTCCCTCCCATCATTCCATTACTTCCCATCATTCCTCCTCCGCCCATCATAGACTGGCATTGCGACATCATGCCGCAAGTATGAATATTATTTAAACAACCCTGATAGATATGGCACATTGAATCGGCATGATGGTATAGGTTGTCATAATAGTGCATCATGGATGTATAGTGACTGGACAGTGTTTGATTGGACGAGTTCGCTAAACTATCGTGGTACATTATCAGGGAGTTATTGGAGGAGACTGCATTTTTTGTTTCAGCCTGTATGGAAGCAACCGTGGAATTGTCCTTCTTATCCAAAGCTGTATGCTCTTCCTGTGCAGTGTTCTTTTTTGTACAGCCATAGCTGCCGATTGCAATCACAACTGCTGCCATTGCAATTCTTGAAATAATTTTTTTCATTTTTTATGATTTAATATTGAATGATGTTTATTAAGTTTATCAATCAGGACTTCGCGCATTAAATGACATGCTTTTTGCACTTTCGTAGAAGACAATTTAAAGAACACATTCTGCCCATTTTTTCTGCTGACTAAAATCCCTTTATTCACCATGACTGATAAATGCTGGGATAGATTGGATTTTAATCCGCCAGTCTTTTCAAGAATTTCTGAAAACGACATCTCTTTATCTTTTAGCACATCAATGATCTCTATTCTGATGGCATGTGCAAGTGCTTTGCAGACATCAGCATGTAAAGTATAAATTGATTTGTCTTTCATTGAGTGTTTAGTAGTTCACAAATGTATGAACTACTAAATGAACATAATATGACCCAAGTCATATTTTTCGCTTAGGTAGGAAATACCTAAAAACGCCACCTATTTTTTCCGAAAATATCCATCGTGCAGTTATATTGGTCAAAAGTTAAAATATCTTAAACGTAATTTTAAAGAAGCAAAAACACTTATCTTTACAATGCAATGAAAATATTCGCAGCAACATTGGGATTTTATATTTTGCTTCTATCTGTATTTCCTGTATTCACAGGGATGATGTTATCAGGAAAGAAAGAGCAATGTCAGAAAACCTGTTGCCACATGCAAAAAACCTGTGAAAAAAAATCTGATAATAAAAAAGATAAGGGTTGTCCTCAGGGTGCGTGCAGTCCGTTTTTCGGATGTACCAAAATGCAAGTAGTCATCCCTGCATTTGCTGCTTTAACAAGCAAACAAATAATTTTTGATGAAAGAATTTCGTTTTTCAATCAATCGTATATTTCCACTTCTCTTGCCTCTGTTTGGCATCCGCCAAAAGCTGTTTAATTTTTTCTTTCGTTAATTTTCGGTGTGGCATTCACAATCAGAATCGCTATTATATAGCAGTTCTATTGCTAAAGATTGGATGATTGTGTGCTACCACCTTATAAATTGAAAAATTAATTAAACAACTAAATCTAAGTAATATGAAAAAGTATTTTTTAATGATAGTAGTTGCATTGATTGCAATTACTTCAACTTTAAACGCTCAAACAGCTAACGCCAAAAAGAGTGACGCATCAAAGATGCAATGCTGCAAAATGAGCAAGGGTTCATGCAAAATGGATTCTGCTAAATGCAACATGATGGGAAATAAGACAGACAGCAAAACCATGTCCTCTGCTGATTGCATGGCGATGTGCAAGGACAAAAATGCTATGTGTATGAATTCCGGCAAGGCAAAATGCGATACCGCAATGTGCAAGAAGAATGCTGCTAATTGCAAGCAAATGAAAAATTGCCCGATGCAAAAATAAACAGCATGGTAAATTACAGAACGCTTCATTGAGTTGGAGCGTTCTGTTTTTATTAAATTAATATTTCAACAACCTAAAAAAAGTAAATCAATGAAAAAAATAATAAATCATATAGCCATATTTATATGCTCAGTAGTATTATTGAGCGGTAATAGCTACGCAAGCCCATTATTGCAGAATGGAACAGAAAAGTATCAATGCCCTATGAAGTGTGAAGGAGAGAAAACCTATGACAAACCCGGCAGTTGCCCTATGTGCAAAATGGATCTGAAAAAAATAGTTGAAAAGAAAGCGAATGATTCAAAAGCGAGCAGCGTAAAAGTGGTTGGTGCAATGATGAATGTAATGCACAAAGGGGAACTGTTCGCCACTATGGATATTGATACGATCAAGAGCAAAGTCCACCTTTACGGACTTGGTCCGGTTGAATATTTGAAAGGAGAAATAATGATCGTTGATGGCAAAGCCTATAAATCTACCGTAGCTGCTGACGGTTCAATCGCAATGGAAGAAACCTTTAAAGCAAAAGCTCCTTTCTTCGTGTATGCCAACGTTGACAAATGGAAGGAAGTTACTTTACCTGATAGTGTTCAGACTATTCCACAACTTGAATCGTTTCTTGACCAGACAACCAAGAATCATTCAAGACCGTTTGCTTTCCGGTTGACTGCTGATATTGACCATTGCGAGATTCACATCGTTAATTTGCCAAAAGGAACGCAGGTTCATTCACCGGAAGATGCACATAAGAATCAAAAATCATTTGATGTGAAAAATGAAAAAGCGGAACTGCTTGGATTCTTCTCTACCGAACATAAAGGTATCTTTACACATCATGACAGCTTTGTACATATCCATCTTATTACTGCCGATAAAAAGAAAATGGGACACGCTGATAATCTGATGATGAAAAAAGGTACGGTAAAACTGTACATACAGGAATAATAGCGCACAATGGAAAACTTCGATAGAAAAAAACACTGGGAGAAAATCTATCAGACAAAGGAACTTAAAGATGTGAGTTGGTTTCAGCAGACACCAACCACATCTTTAGATTTTGTAAAACAATTCAACTTGCCAAAATCGTCAAAAATCATTGACATTGGAGGTGGCGACAGTTTATTGGTTGACTATTTGCTGGATTTAGGTTATCAGGACATTACCGTGCTGGATATTTCGGAAGCAGCGATTAATAAAGCAAAGCAACGACTTGGAGATCGTGCAGTAAAAGTAAAATGGATCATTGCAGATGCAGCGACTTTTAAGCCCACAGAGAAATACGATTTTTGGCATGACCGCGCTGCTTTTCACTTTTTGACTCAGGAAACGGAAATAGAAAATTACATTGATACTGTTCAGCAAAGCATTAACCCATCAGGAATTTTAGTGATCGGAACTTTTTCAGAACAGGGTCCGAAAAAATGTAGCGGAATTGAGATCAAACAATATTCTGAAGTTTCAATGACTGACCGATTAAAAAAGTTTTTTGAAAAAATCAAGTGTATTACAGTTGACCATAAGACACCATTTGACACTATACAGAATTTCATTTTTTGCAGTTTCAGAAAATTGCAGGCATCATAACACTCCGCCTAAGGTGTATAAAAGATGATTTAGTATTGATTCGTAAATTTGGTTTAAAAATTCGGAAAAATTAAAATATATAATTTTATTTGCGATTAGAAAATACAATTTCAGATCACATCTTCATTCCTTCCATACTATTTTTGCCTTTCTTGACAAGAAATTCACTGTTTATCAGATATGAACCGCTTATTACAACAACATCGCCTTCGGTTAAACCTGATATAATTTCAATTTTATCGTCTGATTCAATTCCTGTTTTCACCATACGGCTTTTGTAAGTATTTGCAGAAGTTTGAACCCAGACAATAGCTCCTTTGCTATCCCGGATCACAGCATCAACAGGTAGCGCTAATGCTTTGTGGAGATGATGTTTCAAGCTCACTATTGCCGACATTCCGGGTTTTATCAATAAATCTTTATTGGGAATTTCTACGCGAATTAAATCAAGTTGTGTTCCGCTGTTTAATTCGGGATTTATAAAATCAATTTTTCCGGTAAAAGATTTGTCAGGGAAATCAGGAAATGTAACCGTAGCATCCGCTTCCATGTAAATATTTTTCAATTGAGTCGGATAAACCTGCACTTCCACCCAGAGCGATGAAAGGTCGGCTATTTTAAAAATGACCGCACCCTGCATGACATAATCACCTTCTTTTACAGCTAAATCTGTAATATACCCGTTATAAGAACTAAATATTGTTGTAATTGAAGACGATGAAATATCTTTTAATTGCTCTTCCGTTATTCCATATAAAAGCAATTTATTTTTTGCTGCCTCAATGACTTGTTTCGCATCAACAAAATCATTGCGAGGCAGTTTTGTCTTTTGCAAAGCAAGCTGATACTCCTGCTTGGCTATATTTAATTCTTCACTGTAAATGTCATAAAGTTTATCGCCTTTGTTTATATAATCTCCCTTTGTTTTAAAATAAAGTTTTTCAATTCGCCCCATCACTCTTGAACTGATAGAGCTGGTTTTATCCGTGTTGGTATTTACAATGGCGACAAGAGTGTTTGCTTCGCCAATATTTTCTTTGTGAAGCGTATCGGTTTTGATATTGCCCAACTGAATCTGCTGGGCATTAAGATGGATTTCATCCGAAGCTGTATTTTGCTGCGTACCTACAGGAATTAATTCCATCTGGCATATAGGGCATTTCCCCGGCTGATCTTTTATTACCTGCGGGTGCATGGAGCAGGTGTAATATATCCTGCTATTTGTTTCTTGTTTCTTGTTTGCCGTATTACAACCAACAAAAACCAAAAGAGCACTTATGAAAAGAAAACGTAACATATTTTATCATTTTACTTTAATGAAACTTTCACTATCAATCAAATACTGGGCATTAAGGACAACAGAATCTTTAACTGAGAAATCATCGTTAATTTGTGATTTTCCTTCTGCGGAAAATTTTACTTCTACTTTTCTTGCAATAAAACCACCTCCTGATTTTACAAAAACCACTTTATCCTTTCCAAGCGAGAGAATGCTTGAAGCCGGAAGCCACGAACCGCTGATATTCACATTTTTCTCTACTACCTTAACACGGCTGCCAATGGGGAGTTTTAAAGAAGCGTTATTGAAATATATCCTCACGTTTGATGTTTTGCTCCCCTCCCTATACTCAGGCTCAATGAAATCAATCTTCCCCATAAATGTTTCTGCGGAATCAATGCCGGAGTTGATTTGAACAACATCTCCTTTATGAATGTAGGGCTGCTGTTCTGGGAAAATATTTGCAAGAACCCAAGCATCATCGGGGTTGTAAATCATAAATAATGGCTGTCCCTTCTCTACATACATCCCTTCTTTTAATGAAAGTGGTTGTGTAGTTTGAGAAGATTCATTCATCGCAGATACTATATTGTTCATGGAAGTGGCATTCCCAGATTCATGGATATGTCCTGAATAATCACTATAAAAAGTAATAGTATTCTTAACACTTTTCTTTTGTATCACTTCATTTAACTGGTTTTCATTTATTCCAAGCAAAAGCAGTTTTTGTTTGGCTGATTCAATGAGTGGAGTATTTTGGGCGTCATTACTCAGAAGAAAAAGTAAATCCTGCTGAGCTGTTACTAATTCAGGGCTGTATATGTCCATCAGTTTTTCTCCTTTGGAAATAATTTCAAAGCGGTACTTGACATACAGTTTATCAATTCTTCCCGATACTCGTGAGGAAATCACTTCCGCTTCCTTTTCATTGTAACTGACAATGCCGTAAAATGCTAAATCAACTTTATTCGTTTGCTTCCTGATTGTTGTAAGGGGCAAAGAGGACAACACAAATTTGTTGGTTGGTTGAAAGACATCGTTCAGAGAAGTAGTTGAAACCGGATGCTTCATTGTATCCTGATCCATGTTTTTTTCACCCATATCCATACCCGGCATACTATCCTGATTGATACTTTTATCACTCATATCCATACCGGGCATATTGCCCATATCATCTTTTTTAAGGGAGGGTTTTGCATTTTGCCCGCATGAAATCACCTGTGATACAAAAAGTAAAACGAAAAAGAGCTTCAATATGAATTTTATCGCTTTCATTTTCTTAATTGAAGAATTTTATCTAATTCCGCCTGCATGATTAGCAACTGCTGTAACTGATCTAAATAATCCAATTGTGTCATATTTAATGATTCCCACGCATCGTATAGCATAAACAACTCCTCCGTGTTCTGTTCATAGCCGATCTGCATGGTTTTGTAGTTGTTTTTCAAAGCAGGAATAATATTGGTTTCATAAAGCAGTATTTGTTTCTTTTTTGTTTCAATCATACTGAGCATGGTATTTGCCATACCGCTTGATTCGTTTATCATCATCTGTTTTTCACCAAGCAGCGCATCGTTTTTCAGCTTCAAACTTTCAATATTCGCTTTGCTCATTGATGATGACCAGGGTGCGATAGGAATTTTCACCATTCCCATTAAGGAGAATTGATTTGGTTGCGCTCCAAATGCGAACATATTATCGTAGCGCGCCCCGAACTGCGGTTTTAAATTTGTTTTTTCCAGTTGAAGCTTAAGCTGGTTGATAGCTATGTTTTTGTCTATCGCAATAATGTCGGTTCTATTACTTGAAAACAAAGTGCTGTCAAAATGATAAGTGGAGTAATCTTTTAACAGGTACGTGCTGTCAATGTCAAACGAAGTGTTTACATTCCGGTTCATCAGGGTATTTAAAGCAATTTGCTTTTGTCTGATTTCATTGAGTGTCATTAGCTTCATGCTCTCTAAATTTCCAAGCGCGGCTTTGGCTTTGTAATAGGCGCTTAACTTTTCCATGTTGTTCCTGAATCGCACTTCCGCATCGGAAATCATATAGGTGAGCAACAAAGAATCCTGTTCAATGATGAGCGATTTTTTTTTCAGCACCAGCCATTCAAAATAGTTTTTCTTAGCCTGAGCATATAAATCGTTTAGTGTGGTATTTTTATTTTGCTCCTCAACGGATGACATAGCTTTCATGTATGCAGAATTCGCATCCAGTTGTTTTTTATTCGGAAACATTTGTTGTGCAGAAAGCATGAAAGATCCCATTCCACTATAATAATTACTTGCATCGGCTTTCCACATCATCGGGTTGTACGGTGTCATCCAAAAACCTGCTCCAACTTCAGGAGGCATCCAGCTACGCGCTCCCTTTGCAGCAGCATTCATGGATGCAATATCCGCGTCAAACATTTTTACCGAAGGATTTTTCCTATCAATAGCCGAGAGAATGGAATCCATATTCAATCGTTGCGCCTTAGAACACAAAGTGAAAAATAAGAATGCAACTATCAATATTGTTTTACTCTTTCGCATCTATTAAAGTGATTTTGCCATTGCGTTTAAGTTCTTGTTCTTTTGCTATTTCAAGTACCACGGGTGTTACGAACATCACAAAGATTATTGTAGTGATCGTTCCGCCAAGAAGCGGAATTGTAATAGGGCGCATCACATCGCTTCCTACGCCTGTAGCCCATAAAATTGGAATCAGTCCAAATAATGAAACGCAAACCGTCATTAATACAGGACGAAGTCTTTTGGATGCGCCCATTATAATATACTCACGCAAATCGGCAGGAGATATGGTATCCTTCGAATTGCCTTTATCTTTTACCAAGGTTTGCATAGATTCATTAAGGTATATTGTCATCAACATGGCAAGCTCCACTGCCATACCGAACAATGCGATAAATCCTACTGCTACTGCAACGGATAGATTTACATGATAGAAATACACCATTAACACTCCACCGATCAATCCAAATGGAACTGTTATCATTGTTAGGATGGATTCTTTAATAGAATGATAGGTAAAATAGAGCACTAAGAATATGAGTACAAGAACAATCGGCATGATGAGTTTTAAAGTCTTGTTTGCCCTTATTTGGTTTTCCCATTGCCCGCTCCATTGCACATAATATCCTTTCGGCATTTTTTTCATCATGCTTTCCAACTTCTTCTTGGCATCATTTACCGTACCTCCCAGATCACGTTCACGAACATTGAACAGAACAGTTCCCCGAAGCATGGCGTTTTCAGAAATGATCATAGGCGCTCCTTCGGATAATTTTATGTCTGCTACTGTCGAAAGAGGAATAGTACCGTATTTCATGGTTTGTACCTGTAACTGTTTTAGCAAGGTGAGGTTATTTCTGAAATCCTGTCCGTAACGCGCATTGATGGAAAAGCGTTGTCTTCCTTCTATGGTTACGCTAAGCTGCATTCCCCCGAGTGCGGTTTCAATAATGGTATTGACATCTTTCACTGTAAGACCATAACGACCAAGTTCTTCACGTTTCAATGCTATGTCAACATACCTTCCTCCGGTGATTGGTTCGGCATATAAATCCGTGATGCCGGGAATACCTTCCAGTTCTTTTTTGATTTGTTTCGCCAGCACATCAATGGAATCAAGATTTTGTCCATATATTTTTATCCCCACATCTGTCCTTATCCCCGTTGAAAGCATATTGATACGGTTAATGATAGGCTGTGTCCAGCCATTCGTTATTCCGGGCATTTGAAGTTTGGAGTTTAATTCATTAATGATGCTGTCTTTTGTAATGCCTTTGCGCCACTCGGCTTTTGGTTTCAACAGTATCATTGTTTCGATCATGCTGATAGGAGAATTGTCAGTGGCAGTACTTGCTCTCCCGGCTTTACCTAAAACATTTTCAACTTCAGGTACGGATTTTATTATTTTATCCTGTACCTGGATCAGCCTTTTTGCCTCTGAGTTTGAAATATCAGGAAGTGCAATTGGCATAAATAAAATGGAGCCTTCATCAAGAGGTGGCATAAATTCAGAACCTAAACGTGTAAATAGAAATACGCCAATTATAAGTGCGATAACATTAATAGCAATAGTTGCCTTTCTCCATTTTAAACATAATTTCAGGATAGGTTTATAGACTTTCTCAAGTCCCATAACTATCGGATTAACGCTTTCTGGCTTTAATTTTCCTTTCAGAAAAAATGAAATTAAAACGGGAGCAAGCGTAACGGCAAGAAATGCGTCAACCAAAAGAATAAATGTTTTCGTCCATGCTAATGGGCTGAATAGTTTCCCCTCCATACCTGTAAGCATAAATACAGGTAAGAAAGAAATAATGACTACGAAATTGGAGTAAAAAACTCCTGACCCAACCTGCTTGGCTGCTTTCTCAATGATCAAAAGCCTATCAGCAGAAGAAAGAGGATCAGTAATTTTTTTAAACCATTTTTTCATTTCCCTTCTCTTTTTAATTGTTCATCTGAAATATGCCGATAGGCATTTTCTACCATCACTATTCCATCATCAACCACAACGCCTATGGCAAGTGCAATCCCCGTTAATGACATGATATTTGAAGAAAGTCCGAATGCCTGTAAGAAAATAAAACTAACCGCTACCGAAATGGGTAACTGTATCAGGATAATTAATGCGCTTCGCCAGTGGAAAAGAAATATTATTACTACAATGGAAACAGTAATTAATACTTCAATCAGCGTTCCTTTTACAGATTGAATCGCTTCTTCAATCAATACACTTCTGTCATAGGCGGTGTGAAATTTTACACCTTGCGGAAATCCTTTTTCTACGTCTTTCATCTTAGCTTTTACCGCTTTAATTACCTGATCTGCATTTTCTCCGTAGCGCATTACAACAATACCTCCCACTGCTTCTCCCTTTCCGTTTTCATCAAAAATGCCGAGCCTCAGATCACCGCCCATCTGAACGGCTGCAATGTCTTTCACCCGGACAGGAATGCTATTATAATCTCCCACCGCAATGCTTTCTAAATCTTCTTTGCTTTTTAAATAGCCCAGTCCTCGGATGATGTACGCCATATCACTCATTTCAAATTTTCTTCCGCCTACATCATTGTTGTTATCCTGAACGGCTTTCATCACGTCCATCATGGACAGTTTATAATATTGAAGTTTGAGCGGATCAATGACCAATTGGTATTGTTTTTCAAAACCACCAAACGATGCCACTTCCGCAACACCATTCACTGTTTGCAGAGCAAACTTAATATACCAATCCTGTAATGCCCTCTGTTCTCCCAAATCCATTTTTGGTGCGTTGAGCGTGTACCAGAAAATATGTCCCACTCCTGTTCCATCTGGTCCGAGTGATGGTACAACGCCTTGCGGAAGCAATCGCTGAGCAAAGTTCAGGCGTTCGGTTACACGCGTCCTTGCCCAATAGATGTCCACGTCATCATTAAATACCACATAGACAAAACTCATCCCGAACATGGAAGCACCACGAATATTTTTTATTTTAGGAATTCCCTGCAAGTTGCTTACAAGAGGATAAGTAATTTGGTCTTCAATTACCTGTGGGCTGCGTCCCATCCATTCTGTAAAAACGATTACTTGGTTTTCTGACAAATCAGGAATAGCATCTATAGGATTATTCTGAACACTATAAACACCCCATCCAAACAGGCAGGCAGCAACAAACAAGACAATGTATCTGTTTCGGAGTGATATTTCAATCAGCTTTCTGACCATAGAGTTTATTACTTCTTCGTAATTTTTACTAAATCCATTCCGCACTTTGGGCAACTACCTGATGTATCGGAAAGAACTTCGGGATTCATTTCGCACTGGTAAAATACATCACCTGTTTTTAACTTCGTTGTATCAACATTAAATTGTTGTGCAACGTTTGTTGCTTGTGTTTTTGTTGTGTCCGCAACATTCGTCTGTTTATTATCAGTTGATGCACTATTACAAGCCCAAAATAATAATGCAGAACAAGCTAAAATTAATAAAATTATTTTTTTCATTCTATTCTTGTTTTTTTATTTTTTATTTTTTTCATGTATTCATAAGCGGTTAAACATATTGTAAATACTGCAACAGGAAAGAGCCAATCTACTAAATATAATCCTGATGTATGAAAGTACAGGTTTAAAAAAGGAACATAGACAATCAACAGCATACAGATCATTGATAATGCAATTGCGCCCCATAAATAAGAATTAGAAAATAAATATTTGCTCCACACACTATTCTTCGTTCTTCTCGACAGAAGATTTGCGATCTGTCCAAAAAGAATTGAAACATACGTTACGGTTGTTGCTTTTTCATAGTGATCGGACAAATGATGATTGTGAAAATATTCTGCAAGAAAAGCTCCATAGGCAGCAAATCCCATGATAGCGCCCCGTGATACAATTCCTTTAAGAACTTCTTTAGAAAGTATTTTATCCTTTGGATTTCTTGGTCGTTCTTCCATGATCGTTTTTTCGGGTTGATCATAAGTCAACATCATCAGCGGAAACATTTCACCGAGCATGTCCATTGCCAATATCTGCATAACTAATAATGGAGTGCCTACTCCGAAAAAAGCACCGACAAATCCTGCAAGAACACATATTAATTCGGCAATATTTGAAGAGAGGTTTGTGATAACCGTCTTTTCAATATTCCTGAAAATTATTCTACCCTCTTTGACAGCAACGGCAATAGTGGAAAAATTATCATCCAAAAGAATTATGGTTGCGGCTTCCTGTGCAACTTTTGAACCATTCAATCCCATTGCTACACCTATGTCTGCTCTTTTAAGGCTTAATGTATCGTTCACACCATCACCAGTAACAGCTACTATTTCTCCCTGCTTCTTCAACAGATCAACAATTCTGAATTTATCATCGGGAGAAACTCTTGAAAAAACAACTGCTCTTTTACTAAATACTTCTCTTAATTCTTCATCGCTCATCGTTGCCAACGATGTATTATTAATAACTCTTGGGAACTCATTGTTCTCATTCATGAGTCCTATATTTTTAGCAATTGCTTTTGCAGTAACCTCATTATCACCCGTAATCATAAACACTTTTATATGTGCCTTAAAAACCGATTCAATGGAACTTTTTACCTCCTCGTGAGGCGGATCGAGCATTGTTACAAAACCTGCGAACGTTAAACCGCTTTCAGCATCTTCAATATGATATTCTTTTCCCGGTAACTGATCTTTATAAGCCAGCGCAATTATCCGTAAGGAATTTGCAGCATATGCAACAGAGGTTGATAGTATTTGTTTTTTT
>PLYJ01000230.1 GCA_003151745.1 Bacteroidota bacterium | reverse complement strand
CAACTTTTTTCAGGACGAGACATATATTAAAAAAAACCTGCCTGTAAGAGCAGGGTTTTGAAAGAAAACAGATTTACTGCTTGTTAATTAACAACTATTCTTACTTGTTTGCTTCCTTCAGTTGTTAGGAGAGATATGGTGTAAATACCTTCTGCATAATTGCTAAGGTCAAGTTCAATGAAGTTATCTCCTGTTTGTGCAGTATTTACTTCATTCATCATGATGCGCCCTGTTATGTCAATTAGCTGCAATATGTACTTGTCAATATTATTGGAATTGAATTTTACATTCAGCTTATCATGTACAGGGTTCGGATATGCAACCATATTCATAGTAGCTGGAGCATCAACTGCTGAGCCTTCCATACGACTGCAGCTTTTAATCGTAACTGTCTTGGATACAGAATTACTTGTTCCGCAAGCGTTGGAAGCTTTCACCGTAATACTACCTGTTACTGCAGAAACTGTGAAGTATACATTTATGCTTGGAACCGTGGTAGTAGTGTTGAATACTCTTCATCTTAATAATTCATCTTTAATACCGGATACATTTTATTTTGTTAATAACAACAGGCCAATAATAACTACAGGATTTGAAAGCGATGTGCGGCTTAGGATGGATGAATTTCAATTCTTTATTGGATACATTTATGTAGATGCGCAAAGAAAATATAATAATGAGCAGCCTGTTGTTCCTTTAACCCCGCAGCACAAAATAAACATGGACATTATTTACGAACAGGAAAATAATTTTTCTGTTGCCGGTGAAGTATTTTACATCTCATCAATGTTTAGGGACTTTGATACAAAAACAAAGGCTTACACTACTATCGGATTAATTGTGCAAAAACATTTTAAACATTTTAGTGTCGTTGCCAATTGCAAAAATTTATTTGATGTGAGGCAAACGCGATATGAAAATATTGTAATTCCACCTGTTAACGCACCTACATTCAGGCAGGTTTATGCCCCGCTTGACGGACGAGTATTTAATGTAGCAATACGAATTAAAATATAGCTAACCCGTTCAACAAAACATAAGAAATTTTTTAATAGCCCTTTTTCATAATCCAACCGCAGTTTTTAAAATATAACCTTTAAGCAATACCGGGAAATGGCTTGGTAGTATCATTTTACAGGCAAAAAAGGCATAAATACTCCTCTTTAACATTTAATTACTACTAACCATTCAAAAATGGTTAGTAACCACATAATGGGGACAGGTACCTATTGTGTGATTACCTGTAATCACGTAATGGTTACCTGTAATCATCAAATAGGTACAGGTAACTACATCATGATTACCTGTACTTTTTGTGTGATGGTTAGTAATCACGTAATAGGGATAGGTACCTAAATGGTGATTACCTGTAACCACCGAATAGGGATAGGTACCTACATCGTAGTTACAGGTAACCATGATGTAGTGATTAGTAATCATCTGGTAGTTACCTGTATTTTTTGAATGGCAGGGAGCAAAAAATTCGGAATGACGGGTACTGATTACCTGCTTATTGGGCTTCTTTCAATAATTCACTGCGAATTATGAAAGAGGGCTAATGACAATTAGATTTTGCAAAATTGTTGTGTTGTGAATCTAAACTTGCAATCGCAGATCTGCCTTTTTTTGCCTGACAAGGCTTCCATACCAATGACCCGAATCTTTGATGATTCTGCGCTGCGTTTCATAATCAATATATATTAAACCGAAACGGGGATGATATCCTTCCGCCCATTCAAAGTTATCGGTTAACGCCCAAACAAAATAGCCTTTCACTTTGTATCCTTGTTCTTTTGCTCTGAGCACCTGGGTAATATAATTCGACAAAAAATGAATGCGTTCTGAATCGTGAACGCTACTGTTGTTTTCTACTTTATCAGGGAAAGCTGCGCCGTTTTCTGTAACGATAACCTTCTTTACACCATCATAAGCGCTGAATTTCTTTATCATCTCATAAACAGATTCAGGATATACCTCCCAATCCATTGAGGTATAATAAACCTTTCTTTTGTCAGCAGGAATTAACCACGCTTTAAGATGAGGAATATGAAATGCATGAGCCACAACTTCTCTTGTATAATTTTGAATGCCGATAAAATCAAAGTCAGTCTTCATTAACAGATCATCGCCTGTTTTTATATATTTATTAATCTTATTAAGAAAAGGAAGACCATCAACAGGATAGCCCAAGCCAAGAGCAGGCTCAATAAAAAGCCTGTTAAGCAGTGCATCAATGCGCTTAACAGCGCGCTGGTCCTTTTCTGAAGTGGTGTAAGGAGTTATATATGAACAGGAAAATGTTGTTCCCACTTCAGCATATGGACATTCATTCTTAATAACCTTAGCGCCAATAGCCTGGCAAAGCACGGCATGATGAACAGCAGGCAGAAAATTCCTAAACCCCTTTTTACCCGGTGCATGAATGCCAAGATGATACCCTGCACCTGTAAAAACCATCGGTTCATTAAGCACCATCCAATACTTTACACGATCTCCAAAGGCATTGGCACAAACAGATGTATATGCTTCAAACCAGCCAATAATATCACGATTCGTCCATCCGCCTTTTTCTTCAAGAGCCTGGGGTAAGTCCCAATGATACAACGTAATCCACGGCTCAATATTCTTTTCGAGGCAGGCATCAATGAGACAATTATAAAAATCAATTCCCTTCGGATTAATCTTTCCAATTCCCCCGGGCAATATTCTTGACCATGCTAATGAAAAACGAAAGTTCGGAATGTTGAGCGAACTGATAATGGCAATGTCTTCTTTGTAGCGATGATAAAAATCAGTGGCAACAGCAGGCGTATGGTGGTTGAGTATCTTTTTTCTTCTTTTGGAAAACACATCCCAGTTTGAAGGCCCCTTGCCATCTTCATTCCATGCTCCTTCCGTTTGAAGAGCAGAGGCTGAAACGCCCCAATGAAAATCGTTGCCAAAAAATTTTTTATTTAAATCAGCATGGTGATGGCCTGCCGGGGGATGATCATGCATAGGTTTTCCTTATTGAAACAACGGATAGTGCGAGTGCTCTAAGGTAGTTTCAATTGTCTTACCTGCATGGTTTTCTATGATAGTGTCTATGATCTCTTCCGTTATATCAGGATAATCTACTTTAACGATTTTATCATCATCGAGCCAGTCTTCTACTTTTTTCTCGTGTTTTTTCTTCATCTTCTTTATGGAAGCAACACCCATGCTTTTCAACATGGCTACATTGCATTGCTGCTCGTATTGCGTTTTCATCGGAATGACTAACAGCTTCTTTTTCAGAAAGAGCGCCTCACTCGTAACTCCAAAGCCTGCATTGCAAAGCACACCGGTTGCTGATGCCATGCTTTCCAGGAACAAATCATTATTCAATGGTTGGATAGAAATATTCTTCCGGTGATATTCTTTCGTGTTGTGCTTGGAAAAGACACGCCATTCAGCGTCTTTAAATCTCTTCAGGAACTTTATAATGTGATCATCATCGTACGAAGGAAGATAGACAGTGTAATGCCCTTTGTCAGTTATCTTCAGTTCACGCACCTGCTTACGAATGATCGGAGTGAAAATATTTTTATCAAGGCCTTTATAATGAAAACCATAATTGAAGGTAGTAGGTGCATAATGCTCCAGCACCATTTTACCAATGAGATCCGTTTTCTTAGGCTTGGGTGCTAACGGATGCAATGATGCCACCTGGTTGCTCATGCCGATGCTTGGCTTTTTTGCAAGAATGGCAGCCCATGCTGATACCGGTTCAAAGTCGCTGATGATGAGATCGTATTGTTCAACAGGAAAGCTTTTTATTTCACGAAGCAGGCGAAGCGAATTCATCTTCATATAGGTATTGAATATGTCTACCCCACCTTGCTTACCGAAAATAAAGCACAAACCATTGAATTTATATTTCACGGGAAAGGGTAGCTTGAGATCGGATTGTGTGCCGCTGATGAGCACATCCACATCGCCTTTTTTCTTTAAGATGGGAACTACTTCCATGGCGCGCGTAACATGTCCGTTACCGGTGCCTTGTATTGCATATAGAATTTTCATTGGTCTTGATTTTCAGGTTTCAAGTATTTTTATTTTTTCATCGGTCTTGTCCGCAAGGCTAAAATCACCAAGCATCTTATTGAAGATGTCCTGGTTATTCATCTCCGCAAATTTTTCGTCATGTTCTGCTTCCTCTTGCGGAAAGTCCTTTTCATCATAATGAAACATGGACCATACACCTTGATGATATTCTATGGCTGTCAGGTTTTCCACCCAATCACCTGAATTAATATAATGAACCGTGCCTTTATCAGTTGTTACCTGCTTCATTTCAGGATGATGTATATGCCCGCATAACACGTAATCATAGCCTTTAGCAATAGCAATGTCCGTGCAGGTTTTTTCAAAATCATTAATAAACTTAACAGCACTCTTCACGGCATTCTTTATATTTTTAGATAATGAAATCTTTTCTCTTCCCAACTTTACTAAGATCCATTTGCATAAGGCATTAATAAGAATGAGCAGGTCATAACCGTGAGCGCCAAACTTGGTAAGCCACTTGGAATATTGCATTGTTACATCAAAAACATCACCGTGAAATATCCATACTTTCTTTCCGTCAAGTTCAAGCAGCAGCTTATTATCTATGGTAAGAGAGCCCATTTTAAATCCTGCAAACTTTCGCAGCATTTCATCGTGGTTGCCTGTGATGTAATGAATCTTAACACCTTTACTCATCCATTTGGTAATCTGGTGAATGACCTGCATGTGCTGCTTTGGCCAATAGCGCTTGCTGAATTGCCACATGTCAATGATGTCGCCATTAAGCACAACCATCTTTGGCTTAATGCTTCTCATATATTTCGACAGCTCCTTGGCATGACAGCCATAGGTGCCCAGATGAACATCAGAGATCACTACTAAATCTACCTTTCGTTTCTTCTTTTGTATTTCCTTTTCAGTTTTAGTCATCAATATATATTCTACCTCATGCTTATGATTGCAGAAACGGCAAAATGATCCGATAAGTCTTTATGCTTATCATTCCATTTCTTTCTAAACATCTTTACACACGTTTGCGCCACCACTTTTCTATCTCCTCCGTTGCGATAAAACACATAATCTATTAACTGCGGTTTAACAGGCTGATTGGAAATAAAGTCATTGCTCGAATAATCGAATGAATAACACAAGTCCCCTTTTAAAGAACACTCGCTCACATTCATAATATCCACCATCTGTCTATAGCTCACTGTATCATCCTTTATGGTATTGAAATCACCTGCAACAAACTGCGGAATATTCTTCTTCCTGTAAGCATCCAATAGTTCCACCTCTATCTGTTTATACTGCGTCCGTCTCACATCCCTTACATCATGATGATCTAAATCAGACTGGAGATGCGTTCCAACGAGCTGGAAACAGGCATTATTCTTTTCCGCTTCCACAAGCATCGCCCCTTTGCAGGCGAGGCGATCCGAGCCTTTTGATTTTTTAAAGTAAATCCGCTTCACCACAGTCAATGGAACTTTGCTGATTATCCAAACTCCTCCGCTTGTTTTCCAAAAAACGTTCCTCCCAGGTTTGCCTGTTTGGAAGGGAAATGAATCCTTTAACCCGTTCCATATTATACTCCTGCACTTACGATCAAACGCTTCTTCGAAAACAATAATGTCAACATCTTCATTCCTGAGGGCATCTGCAATTTCATGCGCACGTTTCACCTGGCCTGTGTGAATGACGTGACGCGGCAACATGTATATATTCCAGGTCAATATCTTTAGTTCGCCGCCATTGGACGAATCGTTGTTGCACTGAGCGAGTAAAGAACCGGAGAGGTTTAGGGTGAAGAAGAGGACGGCGAAGCAGGTGAGAAGTTTGTAAAAGAAAATGGCTGTCCTTTTCCTCGTCATCATCTATGGTGTACGCTTTTTCACACCACAAAGGAAGGCAGCATATATTAACCCATTATTACAGTAATATTAATAAAAAGATATTTATGGTTTTATTGAGTTGTGAGGCAGCAACTTAAAATAGTGCATTTAAATAGGAATTCAAATGCACCATTGCCTTAAAAGGAACCGCCTTTTACAAACAATCAAAAAGAAGACTACTCTTTAACAAGGCTGGTCTCCTGCACTTCCTGATCAGCGTTTAGCTGAACCTTGTATTCTCCCTTTGGCAATGCCGTTACATCAAGTGATTGAAGCATCCCATAGTGGAAGTTAATCATCTGCTCCGGCATAGCTTCGCGGCCATCTTTATCGAAAACATGAAGAGTGAAGGTTTTGTCTTTTACTTTTGTTCTGGGCATGTTTTCCCAGCTTATATTAATATATGAACGATCGAGAGTCGGGTTCGGAAATAAAGTAATCATGGTAATTTATTTAGCTTGTTCTGAAAAAACACTTGTTGTATTTGTGTCGTAAATGTAGAGAACAGGGCTTGATTGAAGATTATCTTACCTTTATGGTAAGGTTACCAAATTGTTAAGAAATAATTTTTGCCTTTAGATTAAGTTCCAAAAGTAAATTCTGTTTCCTCCATCTTGCCGGGTTAAAGCCTGATTTAGGAGGCAAAAGGATGTTCTCAGTTGATTCTATCAATAAAAGAACGAATTATATTCGTATCTTTGCGCACCAAAATTAAAAAGGCATCAGTTAATTCAAGAGATATTGCGGGGTGGAGCAGTTGGTAGCTCGTTGGGCTCATAACCCAAAGGTCACAGGTTCGAGTCCTGTCCCCGCTACTTACTAAAAGCGATCATGCAATTCTGCATGATCGCTTTTTTATTTTTTAGCCGCTGTGTGAAGATGGATTTTTCTCATTTGTTTCTTCCTGAAAACAGTGTCGAGTTTCAACAGCGTTCGATCGAGTTTTGATAAAGCACGATCGAAATTTGGGTCATGTATCAAAACCGTTGTTTTACCGTAAACGGATTTTAAAAAACAATGCACCATTACCAGACTATAAAATGTACTCATTGTATTAGTTTAAATATAATAGACATCTTTCCTAATTAA
>PLYJ01000237.1 GCA_003151745.1 Bacteroidota bacterium | reverse complement strand
GGTTTTTTTAGGAAGGTACAGTTTGGTTTAAACACATGGCTGTTTCACCTCAAGACACGGGTGTTTCATTTCGAGGCATGGGTGTTTCATTTAAAGAAACGGGCGTTTCATGTGTAAGAGATGGCTGTTTGATTGAAAGAGATGGCTGTTTGATTTGGAGAGATGGCTGTTTGATTGAAAGAAACAGGCGTTTGTTTTGAAAAATACGCCCTTTTTTCTCCCCGAAAGTGTAAGAAAACAGGCACTTTAGGAAGGTCATATATGCGTTTTCACTATCCTTTTTGCATAAAGGCTATCTATTATGGTAGATAATGCCAACAAAAATGATGTAAGATTGAGGGTATATATTAGTCAAACCCTGTGCCGGCTTTGTCGGTTTAAAACGTTGTCTGAAGTCATAAAAAAATAAAATGGCTGATGATGTGTGAGGATTCCTTGCACAACTTTAAATCTCTAAACAAGATGAATAAAAATTTGATTACGGCTTTATTTTATGTAAAGTTAGGTCTGTCCCGCAAGACGGTGGCAGAGAAATTTGCACAAGGCAATGGCGTTTGCACGTCAATGTCAGGTAATCTCAACTTCCCTGTTGTTGTTAATCCAACAATTTTGGAGCTGCAAACAGCCACCACAGCCCTGTTCAACGCTTACAATGCGTGGTCGCTTAACGATGGCACCACAGAAAGGGCTGCGATGATAAATTGCGAGGCAACGTATGATTTGCTTGTTACGCAAATGGCATTGTATGTGCAGCAAATTGCTGACAACAACCCAAGCGATTCGCAGTCAATCATTGACTCGGCTGGTATGGAAACGCGCAAGACTCCTGGAATGCTGCCTTTACCAACGCAGGTAACTGTTGTTCCAAATTTCACTAACATCGCAGGCAACATTAAGGTATTGATTAAAGGTGGTCAATATGCCAGCTGGTTTGAAGTGTGGATAACCTCTACTCCTACCATTGTCGGCTCGTGGGTTGTGGCTACACTCACTAAAAAACGCAGCTTCATGCTGAGTGGTTTAGTCAGCGACACGCGTTATAGCATTAAGGTGGTGCCTCATGGCACAGCAGGCGAAGGCCCTGCCAGCCAGGTGGTGAACCAGTTGGCTGCCTAAAGATTAAGGGTGTTTGAATTGCCTAAGCGCCTCGCAGCAATGCGGGGCGTTTTTGCTTTTATCTACTAATACGAATATATACGAATTTACGAATACAACATCTACTAATACGAATCAATACGAATATACGAATGGTGCGGCTGGTACTTCGTAATTCGTACACCTGTCAGGAGTTATTCGTAAATTCGTACCTATTCATATTAGTAGATGAATCGTTTTGTTAATAACTTGTTATTAAGATTAAGATTATATTAAGATAATGTTGTGTATAGTACTTGTGAAAGGCACCACCATTGGCGCTGCTACCGATCTGGATGGAAATTACACGCTGAGAGATGTTCCTTCCTATTCCAAAATTCTCGTCTTTTCCTCAGTAGGTCTTAAAACAAGAGAGGTTGACATTGCCGCTTCAAACAACATTGACCTTGTGATGGAGGTGGATGCGCTTAGGCTCAACGAAGTAGTCGTGACGGCGCTAGGCATAACGCAGGAAAAAAAGGCGCTCAGCTATGCCACTCAAACCGTTGAAGGCGACGAGTTGAATCAATCCGGATCGGGAAACGTACTGAATGAATTGAGTGGAAAGGTTTCCGGCCTAAACGTGATAAGCAACGCCGGCGATCCCGGAGCAGGCACATATATAAACCTCCGCGGGCCAAGGCTTCTGACGGGCGACAACCAACCGCTGATGGTTGTGGATGGCATTCCAATAGATAATTCTATTAATTCTTATAATCCGGGAAACGCAGGTAATCCATCTTCAGGTGCAAATGGTGAATCTCTTGCTGGTGTTCCTAATGACAATCGCGGCATTGATATTAATCCTAATGACATTGCAACTATCACTGTTCTTAAAGGACCGGCTGCTACAGCACTTTATGGAATCCAGGCAGCAAGCGGCGCTCTCATCATCACCACTAAAAAAGGAGGAGGTATAGGTAATAACGGGCCTTCTGTAACTTTCAGTTCATCTACCGGGTGGACTTCTGCGAACAAGTTGCCTGGTCTTCAGAATACTTATGCACAAGGTTCGAACGGAGTGTATGCAGGCCCAACTTCTGATAACAGGTTTTCATGGGGCCCTCCCATCAGCACGTTGTCATGGGATGGAAATGCAAATGTTTTGGATCAGCATGGCAACATTGTGCCAAATGGTTCACCAACTGCAAAGATTCCTGTAACAGCTTACAAGATGACACAGGCCGATGCTAAAGGATATAACGCTTATAGCGGCATCGCGCGAATTCTTATGGCTTATTCATTGCAGATAACCGTGGATGAATGGGGAGACATGCCCTATTCACAGGCACTACAAGGCGTATCAAACCTTTATCCGGCTTATGATAAAGCTTCAGGGTTATATACTACTATCGGTGGCCTTGTTGATGCAGGCATTGCTGATTTAAGCAATTCCAGTGCGGGTGGCATGACCCCCGGAGCTGAAGATATTATTTATGGGGGAAATGTTACCAACTGGATTAAATTGGGTCATGCTGTAAAGGCACGTCTTGCCATCCATCAAAGCAAAAATAATGCTGCAATGGCAACTACCGCTCTTTCAGAAATAGGACAGTCCTTTGCAGGTAATGCAGATAACGCTCAATATGGGTTTGGGACAACAGCGAATTCTGCAAATCCCTGGTATCAATTTGAATCAGCCCGAGGCGGTTATGTAAGTTTTAAAAGCAGCACACTTGCCTCAATGCTTTCTGCAAGAAACGATCCGCGCTATGCTATATATATTGATAGTGCCAAAGATGCCTTGGCAGCTTATTATGGTTCTATAAATTCTCCTGTAGAACTTATTTGTTATGATGAGTTGCAATTTGTGGCAGCAGAAGCTAATCTTAGAATTGGAAATGCAGCAGGAGCTCAAACTGCTTTTAAAGCAGCAATCAAGGCAAATATGACCAAATTGGGAGTTGATACCACTTCAATTAACGCATACGTTGCAGCCCATGGCACTTTGCCTCTTGCTGTTGCCGATGCGATTGATTCTGTATCAATTCAGGAATATCTTGCACTCTATCTCAATCCGGAAGCATATACTTTATGGAGAAGAACCAACAGTCCTGTCCTTATTGCGACGAATGGCAATAACGGTGTGGCTCGCAGATTCCTTTATCCTGAAACTGAATATTTATTAAACACTGCTAATGTGACTGCGGAAGGCAACGTTACACTTTGGGCTCCCAAACTGTTTTGGGATAATTAAAGCTTGGTTTAGTTTTTAACAAAAAGGGTTCCGGTAATCATCGGAACCCTTTTTGTTTTTCTTTATAAAAGTTCGCGTCAACTAAATATTATTTCTGTGGCGCCATATCCAAATTTTTCAGCAGGTGCATCATCAAATCTTATGTTGGGATATTTCTTCAGATCTTCACGAATGGCGCTCCTCAATACCCCTGCTCCTACTCCATGAATAAACGTGATTTTATGAAGATGATTAATTATTGCCCGGTCCATTTCATATTGAAAGTGCTTTAGCTGATGTGCAATGATTTGTCCGTTGCTCATTACAGAAAAATCCTTTAGCAATTCTTCGATGTGCAAATCAACAATCTTTTCTTCTGTATGTATAATGGTTCTCGAAGTTCGGGATGGTTTCAACTTTTGAGAATTGCCTGACGTATTGTCTTCTTTTGACATATCAGAAAATTTATTCACAAGAGGCGTAATATCCACTTCGGGTGCTTGCTTCAGGTCAACAATCTGAACGAACTGACAACGTGAGCTTCCGAAAATAAAATCCGGTGACTCGAGCAGGTCGTCAAGATTAAAACGAAATTGTTTTTGAAGTGCCGGCCTAAAAGTTGCTTTACCTGACGGATGAAAAATGACCTGTAAACGAAATGCATCAAAAAGTTTTAATTCCTCTTGTGTGTATGTAAAAAACGATTTAAGAGAGCGGACTTCCATTTTATCAACACCAATTCCTTCATCGCGCATTTCAAATTTACGGGAGAGGGAGAACAAAATGATGAGGTTTGTATTATTTACCAGGTGAAGTTGCACAGCGCTTGTTAAAGGTGATTCAGGCTCGATAAGCTCAAATGCTGCATACACAATTTCTTCTTTAAGATTTGTTTCATCAAAAGAAAATATTTTACGATTAACATTCCTGGGTTTGTTTTGTTCTTCGGGTTGCTTAACCGGTGCGGCGGCCACACTTCGATCGGTCATGTTTCTCTCTTCTTTCTCAGTCCTCACTTTCACTAATTGCGAAAGCAAAGCAATCATGCTGAATCCATCATTTGTAAGCACTTCAGCTTTATCCTTTCCAATCAGGGAAATAACTGTCCCGTCAAGAGCTTCATCAATGAATCTTACTTTATCTCCTTTTTCAATCATCTCCTTAAAATTTCTACGAATTACGAATAAAATACAAATGTACGAATTACGAATAGCGCTATTCGTATATTCGTACCGATTCGTAATTCGCAGGAATGCAAGGCTTAACAATTTATAAATCTTCAGCGGGTTCAGGTAAAACATATACGCTTGTAAGGGAATACCTTCGCATTGTGCTTGCCACACCTACTGATTACAGGCACACACTTGCCATCACTTTCACCAACAAGGCAACGCAGGAGATGAAAAGTCGCATCGTACGCTCGCTCGCTGAGTTGGCTGAAGGGAAAAATAATACATTAAAAGCGGACATACAAAAACTGTTGCCTGATGTCAATATACCGGTAAATGCTCAAACCGCGCTCAATCTTATTTTGCATGATTACTCGCGCTTTTCTATCAGCACGATTGACAGCTTTTTTCAACGTGTCATCCGCTCCATGGCAAGAGAACTTCATCTGCCTTTGCGCTTCGATGTGGAAATGGATCAGGACAATGTTGTTGACGCAATTACAGAAAGCTTGCTGGAAGAGGCAGGGAAAGATGCAGGCCTCACCCGCTGGCTGGAAGAGCTTGTGCTGATGAAGATGGATGAAGATAAAGGATGGAAGGTCGAAGAGGATATACGATGGGTGGCGAATGAATTGTTCACAGAAAATTTCCCACTTCATTCTTTAGACATCACGAGGGAGACATTACGCATTGCAATTAAAGAAATGCGCGGCATTCAGCGGCAGTTCATTCAGCAAATGCAACAGCATGGTAAAGAAGCAAACCGCATTATTGCTGATAATGGCCTGACAGAAAATGATTTCTTCTATGGCAAGAAAGGTGTGCAGGGATATTTTAAACGCATAGAAACAACAAATTATCCTAATGCTGAAACGTATATACCAAACAGCTATGTAGAAAAAACGCATTCAGGCACGGCCAAATGGTATTCATCAAAAACAACGGATAAGAAAGCGGTTGAGCGCATTGCATCTGACCACCTCTCCCCTATTCTTAACGACATATTTTCACTCCTTGAAACTTCTTTCAGGCAATTTGTGACTGCGCAAGAGGTACTAAAGTATATTTATATAGCAGGCATTGTGAGCGATCTTAGCCGAAAGCTTGGTGCCTACCGGGATGAAAGGAGCCTTGTATTCATTTCTGATGCACCAAAGATTTTATCTTCTTTTATTACTGCTGATGACACTCCTTTTGTATATGAGAAATTCGGGACTACGTTCAAGCATTTCCTTATTGACGAATTCCAGGATACTTCCTCCCTGCAATGGAAAAATTTACTTCCACTCATCAGGGAAAGTATTGGCAGCGGCCATTTAGCGCTGGTAGTTGGCGACGCGAAGCAATCCATTTACAGGTGGCGGGGTGGAAACATGCAATTGCTGAATAGGATAAAGGGTGATTTACCGGAATTTCCGGGAATGATCGCGGAAGAAAAACTTTTAACAAACTACAGAAGCCGGAAACTAATCGTTGATTTTAATAATGAGTTTTTCACACATGCTGCGCAACTCATCAATGTGCAGCTTCAACTTACTGATAAAAACATCAGCACCATTGCTTACCATGCAGAAGAGTTAAACCAGGCGGCAGCACCTCACCTTCAGGAAGGTGGTTTTGTGAGGGTAAAGTTTTACAACAGCGACAAAAAATCAGAAACAACAGAAGCAGGATTAAAATGGAAAGAGAAAGCATTAGCAGAATTAATCATTACTGCCCAAAACCTTCTGGAAAAAGGTTTTGAGCCACGAGATATTGCTATCCTCGTTCGAAAGAACTTGCATGGTAATGAAATTGCCACTAATCTTTTTGAAAACGGTATTGAGAAAGTAATTTCTCCGGATTCATTGCTACTTTTAAGCTCACCTAAAGTAAGCTTTCTGCTTAGCACGCTGCGGTTTCTTTGTGATCACTCTGATCATGTGGCAAGGGCAGAAGTGATGTATTATTACACAAGGTATCAGTTGCATAAAGAAGAACTCCACGAATTGTTTACCCAGCATCAACAAGGCAGCAGGAAGACAAAGCAAAAAGAAAAATCAACACAACAGTCATTGTTTGATACGGATCAATTAAAAGACGATGCTTTCAATCACCTATTACCGGAAGGATTCACGCAACATTTATTTTATTTAAGCAAGCTTCCGTTGTACGAATTAGTGGAGCAACTTATCAGCATCTTCCATCTCAACAGAAATCCCGATGCTTATTTGCAACGATTTCAGGATGTAGTGCTCGAGCAAACAATTAAGAGTAACATCAGCGTCACCACATTTCCTGAATGGTGGGAAGAGCACAAGCAAAGCTTTTCGGTGATTGTTCCTGAAAATGAAAACGCTATCACCATCATGACCATCCATAAATCAAAAGGTCTTCAGTTTCCTGTTGTCATTATTCCCTGGATGGATTGGACGCTTGGGCCTAATCAAAGGGATCTGTTGTGGGTAACATCAGATGAATCACCTTACGATGGGCTTGGAATGATGCCAGTCAAGCCAACCAAGGCATTGCTGAAGACTGATTTCAAAGGACAGTTTGAAGACGAGCTTATCAGCAACTATATTGACAATCTCAACCTAATGTATGTTGCCATGACACGGGCGGAAGAACAGCTATATATCTTTTGTGAGAATTGTGAAGAAGGTGAAATAAAGAATATCGCTGCCATTGTAAAAAGAACAGTGAGTGAAACATCTATATTAAAACCTTTAGCTACGCCGGTTGAAGTATCAGAAAGTCACGGAGAAACTTATGAAGATGGAGAATTGAAAGGCATTGTGCGTACCAAAGAAAAGGATGAAGCCTCGCATGTTGAAAGCTACATCATTAATCGCTGGCAGGAAAAGCTAAGCATCAGCTCGAAAGCACGGGAGATTCAACAGTTAATGAACAGTAATACGAATAAAAAAATGGATTTTGGAATATTAGTGCACCGTGCCTTATCTGAAATAAAAGACAAGGAAGAAATCAATGTTGTTACGGAGAAAATATTTTTCGAAGGCATTATTACCAATGAAGAAAAGGAACGATTGAAAATGAAAATCAACAATTACTTTTCAATAGAAGGCATTGAACTCTTCTACAACAATGAATGGAGGGTAATGAATGAACGACAGATCCTGTTGCCTGAAGGTGAAGTGCTTCGTCCTGACAGGGTGCTTATTAAAGACAAGCAGGCAATGGTTATTGATTTTAAAACAGGCAGGGAAGAATCATCTCACACAAAACAGGTGAAAAGATACGCCGAGACTTTATTATCTATGGGATATACAGAAGCGAAATCGTTTCTTGTTTATATCAATGAGAAAAGAATAGTAAGTGTGAATTGAATTATCGCAGCAACGTCACCTGCCCAACCTTCGTCTGATTTTTGTTCACATAACCGCTTGACTCCATCTTGTAAACATAAACATCCTCAGGAGCAGCCATGCCATGAGTAGTTCCATCCCAATGACCGTTAAGGGTATTCCATTCATAGATAAGCTCACCCCAACGGTTGAAAATCTTTACGTCAAGTGTGATAATGCCAACAAACGATGGAGCAAAATAATCGTTCACACCATCACCGTTAGGGGTAAAGCAATTAGGAATAAAGATTGCCTCATTTTCGATAATCTCAATTGTTCGGCAAGCATCAGCAGGGCAGCCATGATTGCTTACAACTGACTGGCAAATATTGTAAGTGCCGGGATAATGATATTGATAAACCGGATTTTCCTGCGATGACGTATCTCCGTTTCCGAAATTGTATAGCCACTCCGTAGCGTTCCTGCTTATATCATAAAAATCAATATTCTCATTAGCGAGATAAGACGATTTCTGCTTAAACTTAAATCCTGCATTTGGAGCTTCATAAACATGAACAGTGAAATTCGCCGAATCAGAAATATTACATGCAGCAGAATCAACAACAACAAGCGTAATGGTATATGCTCCTGTATCTATATAGGTGTGATCTGTTACACTATCTGTGGAGGTGGTGCCATCACCAAAACGCCATAAATAGCGGGCGCCTGCGCCTGCGTGATCAAACAGGTGTATCTTCAATGGCTGGCAACCGCTAAATGCTCCGGTATCCACAATTGCCTTTATAAACCTTCCGAAATAAACAGACTTAGTAATCGTGTCGGGAACACTGCAAACATTATCCGAAGCTATCAGTGTAACTTTATAGGTTCCTGTATCAGAGTATATATGAGAGAGATTTGTTCCCGTTCCCGTAGTATGATCACCAAAGTCCCAGTTTAATGCCTGCCCTCCGCCGGTACTAACAACATTAATGAGTAAAGAATCGCATTGAGGCGATTGTACAAGATTGAAAGATGCTTTCACTGTATCAGGAGGAGTTGCTGTGACCATTGCATAAGCAGTGTCCGCCTTATTACAGCTTGAATTGTTAATCGCAACCAGCATTACTTTAAACGTGCCTGTATCATTATAGATGTGTGAAGGTTCAAAAGAAGTATCCGTAGATGAACCGTCTCCGAAGTCCCATATATAATTGGTTGCACTTATACTTTTATTAATGAAATTAGCTGTAAAAGGCACGCAGCCGGATAATGGCGATGCAGTTAAACCGGAAACAGTTGATGAAAGATTAAAGTTTATTTTAACGGCAGCAAGGTTGCATCCTGTAGGACAGTTATTTGTTCTCGACCATGAAGTAGGTGTAGTCGTTAAATCGCTGTTACCCCAGCATCCGCCACAAATAGCTTCATATATAGTTCCTCGTTTATCAAAGCGGCTGGTCCCTCCGTCCACATGTTCCATGCTCAGGGGACCTCCGAAATAAGTTGCATAGAGCAACGATACTGCATCACGGCTGAGACAGAAGAAATAAAAGTCGCATCCATCAGTCGTTGTTTGCATGGCATCGGCTGTAACAGGAAGACCATTTGTTGAACCTGCCGGATAAAAATCAGGCGCCTGGTCAGTGTTAATACACCTTCCCCACCCTGCCACGTATATATTTTCACAAGTATCAACAAGGAAAGCCGTAAGAGCAAGGTTAGGAGTGCTGCCTGAACCAAACGTGGTAGAAAAAAATGAAGTTCCTAAATCAGCGCTCATCTTATGAATGAAATGCCCTGTGCCGGGGTTAGAATATACTCCTCCACTTACCGGATATGCACCCATCGTTTGACCACACAGGTAAACATTGCCGTTAAAATCAAGCTGAACAAAATAAGCCTGGTCATACTCTGATGTACCTATATAGGTTGAATGCAATATGCTTGTAGCATTGCTGTTAATATGTGTAACGAATCCATCTGTTTTGCCCTGAAAAGTGGTGTGTAGTGTTCCCGCTGTCGTTGTAAAGTCAACACTTTGAGTACCTCCTGCAACATACAGATCATTGGCAGATCCAATGGCACAGGAATATACAGCATCATCTCCTGAGCCGCCGAGGAAAGTACTAAACTGAAGAGCGCTTAAAGAATTATTCAATTTAAAAATAACTCCATCCTGTAGTCCTCCTCCAAAAGTGGTTTGCAGAACACCTGCAGTAACAGGGAAATCAGGAGATTGTGTGCTGGTGGCAACGATTACATTGTTATTAGCATCAATTTCGATATCCCCTCTTGTTTCATCTGCATAGCTGAACTTAAGACCATATTGCGTCCAAAACGCAGGTGTTATATTGATACCATCCATGCTACTTCCACCCATATATGTACAAGCAAGAAGAGAACTTCCTGAAGTATTAAATTTTGCAACAATGATGTCTCCGTTTCCACCATAAGTAACATTATATGCTCCTGCAGTTACAGGAAAATCACTTGACCATGATACTCCCATAACAAGGAGGTTATCATTCTTGTCAACTATCAGGCTGTTCGGTTGTTCATTGTCGCTGCCGCCGAGATACGTGCTGAATAATAAACTGGTGCCCGCAGGATTAAATTTACTGATAACTATATCATGGCACCAGCCGTTGCCGCCAGCTCCACCCCCTTGGTAAGTTACCTGGAAAGCGCCGATAGTCACAGGGTAACCGACAGTGTAAGCCATACCCCCTGAGTACAAATCTCCAGACTGATCATAGGTGGCGCTAAAACCCCAATTATCACTCACCGAGCCTGTGTAGCTTGAAAAGACCAGTGTGGGATCAATGATGAGCGTGTAATTTTTATTATAACCATGAGGGAACACAAATGAAATTTCGCTTCCAGTTAATTTAAACCGGCACTTAACTTCTTTTCGTTCGCCATTGATAAGCTGGTAAGCAAAGGGCTTTTCTTCGGCAATATCACTGGTGCTGAGTCCAATATGCAACTCCCCTTTCTTATCTATAACAAGACTATTAACTCCTTCGTATCCTAAGCTCACAAGTGAAGCATCACTGCCGGCATGTACTATAAAATCATATTTCAGGTTAAAGCGCTTACTGTAAACATTCAGGTCTATACCATTATATATATTCTTATAGTTAACCGTTCTGTACATGTGTACATTGCCTGCCCAATGCGATGAGTCGCTGCCGATAAAATAATTACGATACGTGCTCACCTGGTCTGTTGAAGCAATCACAGGATCAGGATTTGCATTTTCAAAATGAACTTTGAAAGCATGAAGATGCACTGCATTCAACTGAGCGCCATCATGCGGGTGCATCATCTGCACATCCGTGGGATTGATGAACAGATAAGTAAAAACATTTTTCTCCAGAAACAATCTTCCGCTTTGCAGCTCCGACATGTAAACAATTTTCTTATCCCACTGATTCTTATTCTCAGTAAAAAATAATTGTTTCGGAATAGCTTCGTCAGGATTGCTCGCTGCATGCAATGTTATTGCATATAGCATGAGAGATGCTATGAAAATAGCAACAACAAGTCTTAAAAAATGCAGGGAACGTATAATATACTTCATCCGGACAAAGATTTAAATATCGTCCAAACCCGAATTACCTCCGAAAGATACTACTCTTTTACTGATTTTGCAACATATCTCTATCGAAAGACCTTAAATTGAGCAGAGAATCGTAAAAAAGCAGAACGCAGATCTTTATGATGCTTATGATTCATGCAATTACTAAATCATAATTCATCTTAACCATCATAAAAATCAGTATTCCTTTGTTCATTCACCTGTTTCCAATTAAAGTCTCTTCTGCCGCCTTCAAGATAGAGAATGCTCCTTTATCAGTTGGCGATTCGGCATACGTGCGCAAAACAGGTTCGGTGCCGGAAGCACGGATCATGAGCCATTCTTTGTTCTCATCATCGAAGAAATATTTGTAACCATCCGTGCTAACCACCTTCTTCACATTGTACTTGCCAAAGTTCTTGTAAACATCTTTTGCCGTGTTCTCAACAATCTTATTTTTCACATCTTCCTGCAGGTGCAGATCAGACCGCTCGAAAGAAAACGCTCCTACAATTTCATATACCTCATCAATAAGCTGCTCTAACGTCTTCCCGCTCTTCGCCATAAACTCCCAAATGACAAGCCCGATCCAGATGCCGTCGCGTTCAGGGATATGGCCTTTGATTGCAATGCCTCCTGACTCTTCTCCGCCAAGCAGCACATTATCATGCAGCATAATCTCGCATATATATTTGAAGCCAATCTTAACTGTTTGAGATTCCAAGCCGAAATGCCTGCACATCTTCTCCACTTTAGGCGTTACAGAGAAGGCTGTAACCACCTTGCCGCGCATTCCTTTAAACTTATATAAGTAATGAATGAGCAAAAGGATGATATGATGCGAGTCAACAAAGTCTCCTTCGCTGTCATATAGGCCTATTCTATCAGCATCGCCGTCCGTAACCAACCCGCAATTGATTTTACCGCTATCACGGATCAGTTGAGAGAACTCAAGAAGATTTTTGTGAATAGGTTCAGGAGCTTGCCCGTGAAAACCGGGGTTATCGTCACAATGAAGAAAAGTAATATCAGGAAATAACCGTTTCATCACATTCTGCCCTGCGCCAAACATGGCATCATAGGCAAGATTCAGCCTGGAGTTACGGATTGCATCAAGGTCAAAATTCTTTTGAACATGACTCACGTAAAGGTCTTCCAGGTTTATATATGTCAACAAACCGTTCTTTTCAAAATCCTTTAAAGAAATAGTATTGTAATCAATTTCAGCGTTATCTTTAATGATGCTTTCAATTTCTGCTACCTGGGAAGGAATGAGTGGACCACCATAACTTCCCTTCAGCTTATAACCATTGTAATCTGCAGGGTTATGACTGGCAGTGATAATAATTCCAATATCAGCCTTTGCATGAATTGTCCCCAATGAAATCATAGGAGTGGAAACAAAACCTTTTGCAAGATTAACTTTAATGCCCTTTGCAAGCATACACTTGGCAACCGTTTCAGCAAACAGCTCCCCGCCAAAGCGGCAGTCATGCCCTATCACAACACTTGCATTCTTCTTTTGCTTTAACAGCCAGTTAGCCGTGGCTTCCGCAACACGCGCAACATTTTCGACCGTAAAATCTTTGGCGATGATGGCACGCCATCCGTCTGTACCGAACTTTATTTTATACATTTTTTATAATTCAGTTTAATGTCTAATGTTTAAAGTTACTGAACCTTAGACCTTAAACTTTAAACCTTAAACGAGGTTTAAGAGCGGCAAATTTAAGTCAATTGTTTATTACACAACTACCTGATTCCTTTTCTATCTAACGCTGCATGATAACGCTGCGCATTCAGTTGCTGCTCCTTATCACTGACAGCAAAAGCATGATACCCTGAGAAATCATCCTTTGCACAGAAATACATATAGTTATGCTTCGTATAATGAAGCACTGCATCAAGAGAAGCGGTGGCTGCAAGGCAAATAGGCCCGGGTGGAAGTCCTTTATACTTATACGTATTATAAGGAGAATCAATTTCACGATGCCCGCTGAATACTCTTCTTAATGAAAAGTCCCCTACAGCATAGATCACTGTCGGATCAGCCTGCAAAGGCCAGCCCTTCTTCAGGCGATTGATATATACACCGGCAATCGTTGGCTTTTCATCATCCTTACCTGTTTCCATCTGTACGATGGAAGCAAGAATAGCAACCTGTGCGCGGGTTAATCCATCTTCAACGGCTTCTTTCTTTCTTTCATTCGTCCAAAAATGATTGTATTCCGTCTTCATCCTGTTAATAAATTGCGTTGCAGAAGTATTCCAATATATCTGATAGGTATTTGGAATAAAAAAACAAAGTGAGTTTTCAGGAGTTAATCCAAACTGGCGGGTAAAGGCAGTGTCATTAAGCATTTTCATGAGCGACCCGGATGATGCTTCAATCTGCGAGGAAACACTCTCAGCAAGCTGCAGCTTTGTATGAATATTATTGAGCGACACATCCACAGGCGTTTGCTCTCCTGACCGCAGCAACGATATTATTTGCTTATTGCTCATGCCTGCTTTAATAAGATACCTGCCCGGCTTAATATTATTCCGGTACTTCATCCTTTTTGCCACCCATGAGAAAGAAGCAGAATCAATAAGCATGTTCTGGTTGATCAAAATCTCCTTCACTTCCCCGAATGTAGAACCGGTGGGAATCAATATAAACTGTTCCTTCCTTTCTTTTATGGAAATATTGGGAGTATATATCTTCTTGTAAAAGCGATATCCCGTAATTATACCAACCGTGAATATGGCGAGAACAAAAAGCCACAATATCCATTTCCAAAATGAAGATTTCTTCTTTGCCATATTCTTATTAAACGTGCGGCAAAGCTAAAAATTTGAAGGGTGTTATAAAGAGGCAGAAGGGTGAAAAGCAAAGAAGTTATTTACTCCTTGCATGCTTAAACACAATCTTATGAAAAATTCGGATGAAATATTTTACATCCGTCTTAAAAGGGCTTCTTTCATAGGAGTGCAGGTATCTCATTTCAGATGCCATAATCTGGACAATGGTCTCCGGCATGTCTGCATAGAAAGGCGGAATTAAGCCGGGCTTGTGATGGGAACGCTTTTCACGAAGTGTTCCTGAATATAAGCTCAGGTAGTGGGCGCCAAGCGGACGCACACCTACCAGCTTTATATCACCTTTCAAAAGATTAACGATCATCGGCAACTCATCAATCCAATACTTGCGTAAAAATTTTCCAAGCGTTGACATACGGAAGTCATCTTTGAATTTTCCACCTTTATGCAGGTTGTTTTGTTCATATACATATTGCTGAAGATATTCAGAATAGGCATCCATGGTGCGCATCTTATATACATAAATCAGCTTGCCGTCTTTTCCTTTTCTAAGCATCTTAAATATGATGCCATACGTGGGGACGTGATTGATAAGCGGCTTCTTAATCTTATGAAATACAAAATAATAATTATCGCCAATCCTTGTTTCATCAACTATTTGAAAGCCGTGAGCATACAATCGCCCCATCGCTTCTGTTTTCGACATCACGCGGGTGCGCCCTCCTGTCAGCCATAGATATAGCTTAGAGGTGAGAGGCAGCTTGGGCAACATGCGGTTGCATATATAAAAGAACAGATAAAATGCATGACTTACTATAGGTGGCAGCTTATTAAAAATTTTCTGCTTGCGAACACATTTAGGTTCCACGCAACAGCCAAACAAACCATAAACAGGAAGCTTATTATTTACTTCTCTCAGAAAATGATTGATGGATTTCAGGTCATTGATCTTCTTCAGATTGATAATGCCATCCACCTTTTCATTCAATGCTTTTATTACCAACGCATTTGAGGCATTCAGAATAACAGTTTTCTCGCTTTCCATTTTAAAATGGTTGCTGAAAAAGCTGCGCTTCTCCGCATTCATGACCTCCGTTTCCCGGGATAACGCTTCCTTTTTACGCTTGTAAACAAGATTTATCCTTATGGGATTATAATCCGTGTATGCCGGAATGGCTGCTCCCTGAAACATCGCTGATCTTGCGCCCGAACTATATTTCAAGCGATAAAATTCCCTGAAGTACCTTTTCATGCTTCCGTTTTAGTTGAGAAGTGATTCATTGTTAAAAGATTTATCAGGATGATATACCTGCAGTAGCGGTGATTGATTTCATCCATACAGATGCATATATATTCATTTTCACATCAGTTAATCCTCAAGCGGCGTAGCCGAAACAACCTGGCCTATTTCGATAGGCTCACGGAGGTCAGCATACAGTTCGCTGTTAAACTCCTCCTTTGCCTGGTTATAAACGTTGATGTTCTCTTCAGGAACAAAGAAATATTCAACCTTCGAATCCGGAACATTATATCTGTTCACGATCATGCCGGCCTGTGCTGAGCCGTCGTTAAATAAAAACATGCAGTACATCCCGATGAACTGCTGTAAAGTAAAAGTACTCATAGCTAAAAATGTTATTTGTTTATGGCTCAAAAATACCCGCAGGCAAAAGCTGAATGATGCAAAAAGAGGCGAAATCTTGCATATTTGGAAGGTTTAATATAACTGCCTCATTATGATTATTATATGCACATTTAACAGAATATAAGTTTATGCTCCTCATTTTTCTAATCACAGTGCATAGCCTCAATCTCATCCATTGCCATTATCTATCCATCAGCCATCAAAAAGTGCAATTTGGTTCAAAAATGGCACTTTTTACTAAAAAGTTCATCATTTCTTCATTTTTGTATAGTCATCTTAGTTTCTTGGATAGTCATCTATGTTTTAAGTATAGTCATCCTTGATTCATTCCTATTCATATTTGTTTCGAGGATGACATGACTTGGTTTTTGCATGTTCTATTTATTGCAAAATGTCCTGTTGATACTTTAAGATCAACAGCGCATACAGACTGAAAGAGAAATATCTCTGAATATTTGGTAATTCTTTCTTGTTTTGAAAAATGATCTCTTGGAATAGCGTAAGTTTTAGTAGGTTTGCTTCGTGTATTTAGTGTTATCCATCACCCGTTGCGACACAACAACTTTAAACTACATAGCTTGAAAGCACAGGAAAAACAAATAATGGAATTACGACCCAAGCATCAAACTTCTAAAGTATTTATAGGAGTTTACATGGTATGGTGGATACTTTTTATTTATTGGTTTGCCTCTGGAAATTCTGCATACCCAAAATCATGCAGTGCTGCTAATGGTGCACTAGTAATGTTAACACTCTGTATAGTTTCCATGTATTCTCTCATACTGTTAATCCAGATTATTAGAAGTGCAGGAGAAAGATTGTTTTATTTAAAGATACTTGGTCTTGTTGTTTTTCCAATTGTTTGCCTTGCGATTTATACGATTATTAAAAGTTAAGAGAGTAAAATTTAGAAGATAGAATAACAAAGATATAATCGGACAAACGGATAACGTAAGATTAAAATAAATTTTTCAATCCCTGAAATGCTAAGGGCAATTAAGACAATCAAATCCCCTTGAAAATATAAAGCCGATGTTAAGGCAAATATGCAGTATAAACAAATAGACGGGCTAAGATTTTTTGCTGTTATAGCGGTCATTTTTCAGCACGTTTGCCCTCTTCCCTTTTGGCATGATTTCCCGATTGGTTCCTTTGGAGTTAATTTATTTTTCGTAATCAGTGGCTTTCTCATCACAGAAATACTGATGAGGGAAAAAATAAAAGAGACAACTACCCCGGCGCTTTTAAAAACATTCTTTACGAGAAGGGTATTAAGAATATTTCCGCTGTATTATTTATATATATTGATTTGCCTTTTTTTTGTGCCTTATGAAACACATGAATATATGCCATGGCTGTTAACTTATACGATGAATATATGGATAGCTTTCAAAAATCAACTGGCATTTTGGTATTTCACGCATTTATGGTCGCTGGGCGTGGAAGAGCAGTTTTATATTGTATGGCCTTTTTTAATTATTTCCTTTCCTGTAAAACGATTAAAGGTGCTTTTCCTTCTGATGATAGCGCTGTCAATACTATACAGGGCTGTAAATGTTTTTTATCTTAACAATTATTATTTATTTAATGAAACCATGCTGCCCACTACGCTTGATTGTTTTGGTGCGGGTGCCTTATTGGCTTATTTAAAAACATTCAAGTCTGTGCAATTAAATAATGCTATGAGGCATAAATATCTGATTGTTGCAGGCATATTGCTTTTCATCTTAAACAATAGGTTTGGAACCATCCTGATGCAACAATCATTGGGTAAGGCATTAAATGCATTTGTTGCGTTCTACTTAGTTGGTGTTGCGGCTACTATCAGGTTTAATAATCTAATGAAATTGCTGCTTGAAAATAAAGTGATCATGTATTTTGGAAGAATATCGTATGGCATGTATATCTATCATCTCCTTGTGATGGGATTGATGGGGAGGTATTTTACGCAATTTTGGGAACACTTTAATATGGCTTCATTCCCAGCAACGTCAGCAACAAAAATGGCGCTTGAATTTATCTTTATTTCAATATGCACTATTACGGTCTCTATGGTATCGTATGAGATTTTTGAAAAGAGGTTTTTAGCTCTCAGAAAGTACTTCCCTTATTCGAAAGCAATTTAAATGTCGAAGAATACCTTTTGAGAATAACAACAATCTTTTTTCACCCTCTTTTTTGATATATTCATCATTAAACATAAGCTATTAGCCACAATAATATTGACTTGGCATTGATCTGTGTTACTTTTGACTCTATAATTAAAACAAAGATTATGAATTCCACCGAAATTCAAGACTACATTAACGTTTACAGCATGATTCGCTTTACAGACGGACACAGAGAACCCGGAATCATTATGAACAAATATAACATCAGTGATTCATGTATTGAGTACTTCTTCATTCAGCATAATTTTATGAACGACTATAAAAAAGCGCACGGCATATCAGACTATAAGACCTGCGACCACCTTTCCTTACCTATAGACCTTGCCGAAGTAACAAGCATCACTCCTATTAATCTTTCAGATTATAAAGCAATTCTTGAACTACATGCTGAGTATAAAGAGCCACCACGCATGTTAAACGGTTGATAATATTTGATTTTTGTTGGGGTTGTATGAAGTCCTCCGAGGTCACCTTGGGGGGCTTTGTGCTTTACAGAAGCTTAGTAAATCAATACAACTTCGTACAATGTGTTGTTTCCCTTTTTATCACTTACTGAAAGTGCGAAGTTGTGCTTTTTATCTGTTTTCGAATTTGGAATTTCCCCCGCAAGCATTCCTGTCTTTGCATCAAATTCTAAGAGAAAAAACTTACCATCAATAGTGGCACGATAACTCTCCATGCCCGATAAATTATCTTTTACCTGGAAAGCTATCTGCAAATTTTCATGTGGGGAACCACTAACCGGCACTTCAATAACTTTGATTGTTGGTGGTATTGTATCGAGCATAACTTCAAAGTCACCAAAATGCCGAACAGAAGCCGACACAAAACCGTTTTTCCATTCACCACCTTCATATTTTATTACTCCGTTTTTTCCATGTGATATTATAAACGTTTTTTGCTGAAGAGAAGCCGGAATGTTAGCTGTGACTTTAATTTCTATAGTCAATGGATTATTCACCGCTACAGTTTTATCACCTACATGATGCAATGAAGACAATGCATTTTTAGAGTCTGATGATTTTGAAAAGCTAAACCATGTTTCATCATAAACTGCTCCTGCAGGAATCCGAAGATTAATATCATAGGTGTTTATATTAATGCCTTTCTCGCTGTCAATAATGGTTGCATCATCAGGAGGAGAAGGAAAAGGGAGGCTGGCAAGCGATGTTTCACTCTGCAAAGCAAGGTGCATGGATGTGGTGTTGCCGGCAAAGTCAGTGGTGGTGAATTCTATATCATGCATTTTTCCGTCATTCATATTTAATTCGCCTGACATGCGGGGATCAGCATCTATTGAAAGCTTATTACCGGGCAAACGGTAGCATCGTTGAATTTTGGCATTATGCAGCGTCTCTTCTTCGTAATCCACATGAGCATTCGCATAGCGAGTTTCATCAAAAGAGAATTTATCAAACCGAAAAGAATATGCCTTATTGCCGTCTACCTTCATCTCTATTGAATAAATTCCTAAACTATATTCCTTTACATCAGGATCCATTTTTTTGTCTTCCGCTTCAATACCTAAACCTATGCTTCCGAAAACATTAATTACCTGCGGGCCAAGTATTTTATTCTCTCCCGATTCATTCGAAACTTTGTAAGTGGCAGATTCAATAGCATTAATAACAACTCCCTGGCTATGCAAGGAATATATTTTCAATCTTGATATTTTAGGAGGAATATTATCAGGTATTTTAAATCCAAAGAAAAGAGGGTTGATAGGCCATTCCGTTTTTGCATCCCGTATTTCAAAATGCAAGTGAGGTCCTTCTGCACCTCCCGTGCTTCCTGAATACGCAATCACTTCTCCTTTCTTTACCGGTAACTCTGCCTGAACCGAGTATTGATCAATAGCGAATGATTCCTTTTCATATTGAAGCTTGTGAATGTATTTTTCAATTACAGGATTAAACTTTTTTAGATGAGCATACACAGTTACATAACCATTCGGATGAGTGATATAAATGGCTTTGCCGAATCCATCAGGAGCAATCTTGATACGTGACACATAACCTGAGGCAGCGGCATAAACCTTTTTCCCTTCCTGTTCATTCGTGCTTAGATCAAGGCCTGAATGGAAATGATCTGCACGTATTTCACCAAATGTACCGATCACAACAAGAGGAATGTCGAGCGGAGAACTAAAATAATTAGCAGGGTAAACAGATTGTGCAAATGAAATACCCTGAGCGAGAAAAAAACAAGTAAGAATCAGCGCAACCGATTTCGTCATTTTACAAAGAAAAGTAAAATCAGTTACTTATTCGCCAATATTCCACAATGTGACAACAAGGCTACTTTCTTCAGGGTTATGAAAAGGTTTATTGAGCAACAACACATGAATAAAACGGATAAATGCGTAAATCGTTTATCTTTGCCATCCCAATTTTAAAAAAGTACCAAGTGGCGCTTATTAAGTCAATTTCAGGAATCAGAGGAACGATAGGAGGCAAGCCCGGAGAGGCGTTAACTCCTGTGGACATTGTGAAGTTTACGGCAGCTTTCGGTACGTGGCTTATCAATAAAACTCCTAAGAATAAAAAGCACTCCATTATCATTGGCAGGGATGCCCGCATCAGCGGAGAGATGGTGCAGAATCTTGTGGCGGGAACATTGAAGGGCTTGGGAATAGATGTTGTTTATCTCGGACTTTCTACCACGCCAACTGTTGAAATGATGGTGACGGAATACAAAGCTGATGGAGGAATTATTATCACGGCAAGTCATAATCCAAAACAATGGAATGCGCTGAAGTTATTGAATAGCAAGGGTGAATTCATCTCAGCAGAAGATGGCAAAGAAGTGCTGGACATTGCCGAGCATGAAGCATTTGACTTTGCTGATGCAACTAAGTTAGGCAAATATAAAATGGACACGGACGCCATTAAAAAACATATTGATAAAATCCTCGCTTTGCCGCTGGTAGATGTAAAAGCAATAAAGGCAAAGAAATTTAAAGTGGTTATTGATTGCGTGAATTCTTCAGGTGGCATTGCATTGCCTGCATTGTTAAATGCTCTCGGCGTGGAAGACATTATACAATTGTATTGTGAACCGAATGGATTGTTTTCACATAATCCTGAACCATTGCCGGAGAACCTTGGTGATCTTGCGAAGGAAGTTAAAAAACGCAATGTTCATCTCGGTATTGCCGTTGATCCTGATGTTGACCGCCTTGCTTTGGTTTGTGAAGACGGAGAAATGTTTGGCGAAGAATATACGCTCGTGGCAGTAGCTGATTATATATTAAAGCATAAAAAAGGAAATACTGTTTCTAACCTCTCCTCTACGCGTGCCTTGCGTGATGTAACAGAGAAGGCAGGAGGCAAATATTTTGCTGCTGCTGTGGGTGAAGTGAATGTGGTGGAAGCCATGAAAGCTAATAATGCAGTGATAGGCGGCGAAGGCAATGGCGGTGTTATCTATCCTGAACTGCATTATGGCCGTGATGCCCTGGTAGGTATTGCGCTCTTCCTTTCACATCTTGCAAAGTTTGGTAAAAGCTGCTCACTGCTTCGCTCTCAGTATCCGAATTATTATATAAGCAAGAATAAGATTGAGCTTACTCCCGATATTAACGTGGATGAAATTCTGGAGGGCATTAAAGGCAAATATAAAAAGCAACCCATAAACATCATTGACGGAGTAAAGATTGAGTTTGATAAAGAATGGGTTCATCTGCGTAAAAGCAATACAGAACCCATCATACGAATTTTTTCAGAAAGCACTCATCAAACCACTGCTGAGAAGCTTGCAGAGAAAATCATTATGGATATTAAAGATATGATTAACGGAATGATAGTGAAATAGGTTTACAGTTTACGGTTTACAGTTTACAGTTGGAGCAAAGTCCGCGCGTTGTAAACCGTAAACCGTAGACCGTAAACTATAAACTGTAAATTAATGAAAGTTTATTTAGACAACGCTGCCACCACACCGCTTGATAAGGAAGTTATCGTTGCGATGCTGCCGTATATGGAGAAGAACTTCGGCAATCCTTCTTCCATTCATTCCTTTGGAAGAGAAGCCAAGAGTGCTATTGAAGGCGCACGTAAGACTGTTGCTAAGCTTCTTAATGTTTCTCCTTCAGAAATATTCTTTACTTCCGGTGGTACGGAAGCTAATAACATGGCCATCCGTTGCAGCATTCGTGATTTGGGCATTACGCATTGCATCACCTCCCCGCTAGAACATCATGCTGTATTGAATACGATGGAGGAAATGGAAAAGCAGGGGAAGGTAAAGCTCAGCTTTGTCCGTATTAAACCTAACGGACATATTGATCTTGCCCACCTCGAAGAATTACTAACTGCCAATCCGCATTCCCTTGTTTCTTTGATGCATGCAAACAACGAGCTTGGAAACTTGCTTCCGATTAAAGAGGTTAATGAATTGTGTAAGAAATTTAATGCGGTGTTTCATTCCGATACTGTGCAAACAATGGGTCATTACAAGTTTGATTTTCAAAAGATAAACTTAGATTTTGCAAGTTGTGCCGCGCATAAATTTCATGGGCCAAAGGGGGTTGGCTTTGTATATATCAATAGTAATGTGCGCATTCACCCTTTTATTTATGGCGGAGCACAGGAGCGGAACATGAGAGGGGGCACAGAAAATGTGTATGGTATAGTTGGTTTGGCAAAGGCATTTGAAATTGCACACAACCGCATGGAAGAAGATCAGCAGTACATTGCCGGTCTCAAGCAATACATGACAGACAAATTACGCAACCATATTTCGGGTGTGGAGTTCAATGGTGATACTACTGGCAAAGCGCTTTATACCGTACTGAATGTTTCTTTTCCTTCAACAGATATTAATGAAATGTTGCTCTTCAACCTTGACATCGCCGGTGTTGCAGTAAGTGGTGGAAGCGCATGCAGCAGTGGCAGCGATGTTGGCAGTCATGTGCTCAAAGCAATTAATGCTGATCCTGACCGTCCTTCTGTTCGTTTTTCTTTTAGCCGGTATAACACAAAAGAGGAGATTGATTTCGCTCTTGATAAGCTGCGGGAATTGTTCGAAGTGAAAGTTTGAAATTTCACTTTCCCATAAGTTACAACCTAAAATAAACATCCCTTCTTTACTGACCTGATATTTTTTATAAGATAACTGATACCATTTAACAAACCTACCAGATGAAAAAGATTGTTGTTTTAGGAGCAGGCCAGGTAGGGAGAGCTATGGCAATAGATCTTTGCCATGATTACGATGTTACATCGGCAGATACGAATGAAAAAAATCTTTCACTGCTGAAATCTCAGTTCCCGATTAAAACCATTAATGCCGATCTGTCAGTTGCCGGTGAAATAAAAAAGGTAATCGCTGATGCTGATCTTGTTATCGGGGCAGTTCCCGGATTCATGGGATTTGAAATGGTGAAAACTGTAATCAGCAGCAGGAAAAATATTGTTGACATATCATTCTTTAATGAAGACATTTTCTTATTAGATGATCTTGCCAGGGAAAACAAGGTTGTTGCCGTGATGGATTGCGGAGTGGCGCCCGGAATGGATAATATTATCCTTGGTTTTCACAGCAGGCAAATGAAAGTGGAATACTTTGAATGTTTGGTTGGTGGATTGCCGGTTGTAAGAACCTGGCCTTTCGAATATAAAGCCCCCTTCTCCCCTATTGATGTCATTGCTGAATACACGCGCCCTGCAAAATTCGTGAAAGAAGGGCAACTTGTTACCCGCCCTGCATTGAGCGAACCTGAACTACTCGAATTTTCCGAAGTTGGTATGTTAGAAGCATTCAATACGGATGGATTGAGAAGCTTAATTAAAACAATGAAAGTGCCCGATATGATAGAACGTACATTACGCTATCCCGGTCATATAGATCTAATGAAGGTGTTTCGTGAAACAGGATTTTTTAGCGAAGAACCCGTTACAATAAATGGTCAACAGGTCAGACCAATTGATGTTACAGCGAAACTATTATTTCCTAAATGGAAGTTAGAAGAAGGCGAAGAAGAATTTACCATCATGCGGGTAACTGTGAAGGGAACACAGAATGGGAAAGAGAAAGAATATGTTTACAATCTACTTGACCGTTATGATAAGAAGACAAATACTGCTTCCATGTCGCGCACTACCGGTTATACCTGCACAGCTGTTGCGCGATTAGTTATCGAAAACAAATATAACCGTATAGGTATCAATCCACCCGAATTCGTTGGTGAAGATGAAAGTTGCTTTAGGAGTGTGATGAGTTACTTAAAAGACAGGAATGTAATATATAAGGTAAACGAAAAATAAAATTTAAGCCCTCAAACGCCTCATCAAAGATTTCTCATTTATCATTTGGCTGTAATTACAAAAACAGTTCTCCTGTTTTTAGCACGTCCTTCTTCTGTGCTGTTTGATGCAACGGGCTTGGCATCTCCAAATCCTTTATAGGTGAGACGTGAAGGCTGAATGTTTTTATCCAGCAAATAATCATAAACAGTTTTAGCGCGGTTATTTGAAAGCGTTATATTATCAGAAGGAGCACCCACATTATCAGTAAACCCTTCAAGCTGTAATTTAACCTTCGGATTATCTTTTAGAAATTCGGAAAAGTTATCGAGCACCGCTTTAATGGTATCATTGATGCTATATGAATTAGTTGAAAAGAGAATATCATGTAATGTGTATTGTTCACCTAATTCAATTTTTTTAATAGCAAGATCAACCTTCATCAGCTCCCTCATGGCAGAATCACTGTTTGAAATGTACTGCGACTGGAATGCATAACCTTCCTTTTTTACCGTGAGCATCAAATCATGGTCAAACTTTATTACTGCTGCATACTTTCCTGTTACTGAATCAGCTTCAATGCGGGTAATTTTTTTAGTAACCACGTCTTTAATTTCCACTTTTGCAGGTATCGGGGTTTTTTCATTTTCATCTGCCACCACTCCTTCAACAAGAAAAACCGTATCAGGACGGGCGCCCGGGTAAAGATCAAAGGAATATATATCATAGCCCCCCGAACCGCCCAGCTTGTTCGAAGCAAAGTAACCTTTCTTGCCATCTAAGCTCACAAAGAAGCCTACTTCATCAGCATCTGTGTTGATCGGATAGCCAAGGTTAACAGGTGTGCTCCAATTATCGGCGCTGTCAAGCTTTGTCATAAAAATATCATAGCCACCGAGGCCGGGTAGGCTGTCAGATGAAAAATAAAGCGTGTGATTGTCAGGGTGAATGAAAGGAGATTTTTCATTTCCGTTCGTATTGATTTTGGAGCTTAGCTTCACGGCTTTCGTCCAGTTGCCATTTGCATCTTTTGTTGTTTTATAAATATCAGTACCCGTTAAAGAATCACGCGAGCTGGCGAAATAAAGTGTTTTACCATCGGAAGAAATGGAGGGTTGAGAGTCCCATTGTTTCGGATCATTCACATTGGGTCCAAGGTTTCGAATTTCCGACCAATGACCATCTACAAAATCAGAAGTGCAAATGTCAAAGTTGCCGTTTATGTTCACAGTAAAAAACAAATGCTGGTTGTTAATGGTGATTGAAGCACCTCCTTCATTATTGCTTTTTCTTGAATTGAAAGGAAGCGGCAACGGCTTGCCTTTATCGTACACTCCACCCGATACTTTCTGAGCAATCATGAACTTCTCCACACTTTGCGTACCGGTCACAGAATTTTTATCCTGTGAATCATACCTCCGTGTAAAAAATGCAAACTTATTATCAGGTGTTATATATGGCAGGTATTCAGGATCGGCGGTTGAAATATCTTTCACCGGTTTTGGGTCAAAAGGAACAGGATGAGAAATGAGCTTTGCTTTGGCAAGCATGTCTTCAGCCTTTTTTGCATGAGCTTCGTTAAGCTTATCGAATTCAAGAAACTTCTTCAAGGGCTTTTCCGCTTCTTTATACTTTTTTAAATCAAAGTACATCCAGCCCAGTTGAAAATACACTTCGGCATCAAGCTCAGGACACAGTTCAATCACTTTCAGATAGGATTGCTCCATGGTTTTATCGTCCTTTTTTTTCTCCGCCAGCTTACCTTGCAGCAGGTAAGCATCTGCAAATTCAGGATCTTCATCAATGGCACTTTCAAGCAATGATCTTGCTTTGTCCCAATCCTTATGCGATTTAAAAAGGTCTGCCGCTTCCTGGTAAGCTTTTACTGCTTTCTTATTCTCACTTTTAGGGCAGCTTACATTTTGTGAAAAGGAAATATGGGAAGTAAGAAGCAAAAAAAGAATTAATAGCCGGCAATAAGCAGTTGGCAGTGTGCAACCTTTGTCAATGATCCTGTTTATTATTAATAACATCGCACTTTTACACATGCTCATATATACCCTCTTAAACCTTCCTGCTGAAAATTAATGATTCTGCCGAAGAAGTATCAATTTCTCTCAAGGCTTATCATAAAACACATCCCAATAAATATCATTGGTCTTCACATTGAATATGATCACCCTGTCATACTTCGTGGTAATGACATCTTCCTTTGCATTCCTGTTGCAGTGGCATTGAGCGTTGAAGTAAGAATATTCTTTGGCAAAAACATTGCCCAGCTTATAAAAAACAATGGTCATGATGTCGTTCTTATTTCGCAGGATGGACATACCACTATCCGGCAAAACAGGAAGTTTAATATCCTGATCCGTACTATTTGTGATTTCAAAAGGCAGGCTGCGCAATTCAATGTCATACAGAATGGTGGAAGGAGGCGGAGGAATGCCAATGACCCCGCCCGGAGTAGTCAGCTTGTCCATGTCAAACTTAAACCCCTTAAAAGCCCAGCTATAGCTTCCCAGATTAGTGGTTAAAACGGAATAGTAATAATGTTTTAATTTCTCAGCTTTCACTAAGGTAAGCTGCGCCAGGTTATCCTTATATTCTTTTGTTTTCTTGTAATCATTTTGTTTCGTCTCTGTATCATACAGCCTGGTGAGGTCAAAAAATTTAATTACATCAAGGTTTAATGTCTGCACAAGTTTTTTAGCGCTGTCAATATCTGCAACCTCTTCCAGGCAGCTTTGCAGCTGATAGGCAGCAATTGCCAATTGCGCTGAGGAAGATGGAGAAACTGAATCGCATATGAAACCTTGTGGCGGAGTCTGCGCAAATGATGCCGCCGGACGGATGACACTCATTGCCAGGCAGAAAAAAAGATAAGCAAGCAGATGGCGAAAACCTTTCTTCATTGCTTTATTTTTTTCTAATATCCATAGTCTTTTGTTCATAGTTGTCTATATCTATTTAAATTTTAAAATCGAACATTAATTTCTGCAAAGTTACCTACTCTATTCTTTATTTCTAAATGAATGGTATCAAGTTACACACAACACAGGGTATGCACCAAAAAGAAAAAGGCGGGAATTTAGCCCCGCCTTTTCTTCGTCTCCTTTTTAAAGGATAACGTCCTTACGGTACTACTACCGTGAGTTGAGCATCCCAGTTAGTGGGACCTGTTTTCAGGATGGCGCGATGGCGACCATAGAACACTGTTCCGCTTGTGAGGCCGGTAACTGTAGTATGCGCCTTTGTTGTTGGCGGCAACGATACCCAGCTTCCGACTTCAAGCGGCGAGAACGTGTACTGCCACTCATGAGTGCCGCGAATTGCCCTTGCAGCTTTCATGGTCACAGTGCCAAACAGTGTTCCCCCCATCACGTCAAACACTTGTTTCTGACGTGGCGTAAAGCCTCTCACCTTCATACCGGCGCTTAATATAACAACGCTTGCATCAGGTGCATTGGCGGGCATGTTTGCAATCCCTTCCACATAAGACCCAAGCAATGTGAGAAGATTAATTAAAATCTCACGCTTGGCTTTCATGTCTGCCGTTTGTTCCGGCCCTCCTGTTGCTGCTGCTACGGCTGAATTCTGAAGATTTATATATGCCGTTTGAAGCGCGAGCATGGTTACGGGAGGAAGCGGGAACAGCAAATTTGGTAACATTGCCGTAT
>PLYJ01000190.1 GCA_003151745.1 Bacteroidota bacterium | reverse complement strand
TTATATAATGGCTAATGGTATAAGAATATCTTCTCCTGCTGAACAGGATTTTTTTAATCCTGCGCTTTATTCTTTGATAAACTTAACATCCGCTGAAAAGCTACCACTTAAAAACCGAGCCAAATAAATACCACCCGCAAGTTTAGGCAGTTTTAAATGCTGCACACTACTCCATTGAGGTAAATTAGAATGTGCAACCTACTTGCCCTCTAAATTACCCATACGGAAAAAACATTTGACTCGCAGATGTATTCATGATAACCACGTAAGGAGGGAATAAGAGTAATCGTTAATTTGTACAAAGAATTATCAGAAGACTATAAAAGATAAAATATCCATTGAACGAACACCAACCATCCCAGGAGTGTTAAATTTTGCACTTATGTTACCAAAATAAATGTGGGATCCAACTTCAACATTTCTTAAATGTTTTTTCATTTCATCTGACAATGCTTCGGAATTACCAGTTGCAATAAGTGAATCCTTAGTAGTAACAATTGTAAATTGATAACTCATTATGTCCATTTTATAAAAGTGGCCTTTATAAAAATATATTGCGTTGATAGATATTATATTTTTAGCATCTGCAACCGAAATTGTATCAGTAGTAGGTTTAATCGTTCCATAGTTTTCACCTTCCATAGTAGATGTGGATTTTGAAAAAAATAATCCATTAGTGCTAATGGCTACGGTAGCACAAACAGGAATAGTTTGTGAAAGGACCCCTTGAGAGGGTAAACAAAATAATAGAAACTGAATTATTATTGACATTATAAAAATTTTCATATCAAAATTTGTTTAATTTTTTTTAAAAATTATATCATTTAGCGGGATTTGAGTACTAAACTCCGACGAGGTTTTTTTCACCTCGTCGGAGTTACAAGTTAACTATAACTATATATATAATGCTAAATTTTATAAATATGATAATACGCTCCGGATTCAAATGGAATTCGCTGGTTTCAATAGCGAAGGTATAAATATAAATGGTTGCAGCTTCAAATCTGTAAGTCCGACGAGGTGAAAAAAACCGAGTCGGAGTTTATAAAAACCTCAACGAACCTTGCTAACGCTTTATCGGTGTTGCAAATAAAACCAACGCATCCATTAGTAAACTGATTGATGCCGGCTAAACCTGCAACACGATGATGGATAAAAGCACCGGAGTTAATTGAAGCCTGAACAAACTCATGCAAATCTTTGTTGATGCCATCCGAATCCTAAATGAACTCAGCATTAACATCACCGGATTCAGTCAACGCTTTAACAAAGGCGTGAATAATTGCACTCAACTGACCCCCAAACTTTGCAAATCCAACTGAAGAATTTCCAATATTACAGTTGAAATTTCAAAAGTTGTGCATGGCCGTGTAGGGTGATGTGAAGAATTGCAAGAGTTAGCTGAAGAATTTGAAATTTCATGCGAAGAATTTGTAAGATTAAAGGTAGAATTTGAAAGGTTATGTGTGGATTTGACAGGATTAAGCTAAGATTTGCAAAAGTTGAGGAGGGGGTAGTAAGGCTATGCGAAGAATTTCAAAGGTTAGCTGAAGAATTTACAATTTCATCTGAAGAATCGCAGAGATTAACTGAAGCCTTAGTAAGACTTCAATTAACTTTTGCCTGCATTTTGATTCAAAGCTTGGTTTTTAGTTCAAAAAGGCGTATTTTCTATGAAAAAGGCTTTGGAAAATCCAGCCTCCTTTTGCGCAATAAGAAAACTAATTTAAAGCCTGCAATACATCCTTAAGAATATCTTCTTTGTTCTCTAACCCAATGGAAAGCCGGATTAAGCCGGGCGTAATGCCGACTGCTAATCGTTCCTCCTCGCTAAGCTTGCAATGCGTACTCGATGAAGGGTGTGTTGCAAGCGTTCGTGAATCGCCGAGATTGGAAGTGATGAGGATCATTTTTAATTTATCCATAAAACGTGTTGCCGCTTCATTACCACCTTTTATAGAAAAGGTGACAATGCCTCCTCCGCCCTTCATCTGTTTTTTTGCAATGTTGTAATGAGGATGAGATGGGAGAAACGGATACTTAATAAATTCGAGCTTCGCATTTCCTTCCAATTGTTGCGCTATATAAAGGGCATTTTCACTGTGTCGTTCCATGCGCAATGCAAGTGTTTCCAGGCTCTTGGAAAGTATCCACGCATTAAATGAGGAAAGCGAAGGGCCTGTTATTCTGCCAAACAAATAAATGTCATGAATGATTTCTTTCTTCCCCAAAACGCATCCGCCCAATACACGCCCCTGCCCGTCAATATATTTTGTAGCAGAATGGATAACGATGTCTGCGCCAAACCTGATTGGCTGTTGTATATAAGGCGTCGCAAAACAATTATCCACGATGAAAAGCAGGTTGTGCTTTTTTGCAATGGCCGAAACAACTGCAAGATCAATGACCTCAATGGCAGGATTAGTAGGTGTTTCAAGGTAAATGAAACGGGTGTTGGGCTGAATTAATTTTTCTATTTCCTCAGGATTACCGGCATTGAAATAGGAGTAACTAATATTCCATTTTGGAAAATGCTTTGTAAAAATAGCGTGAGTAGCGCTAAAAATAGAAGAGCAGGAAATTAAATGATCTCCTGATTTTAATAAGGTCATGAACGTTGTGAAGATGGCAGCCATGCCTGAAGCAGTTGCCACACCCGCCTCAGCGCCTTCCAGCAGGCACATCTTATGAATGAATTCAGTATTGTTCGGGTTGGAGTACCTGCTATAGATATACGCTTCTTTTTCATCTGCAAAAGCAGCACGCATGTCATCCGCTGTATCGAAGATAAAACTGGAAGTCAGGTACAAGGGAACGGAGTTCTCGTTGTTTGAGGTGCGCTCCAGTTGAGAAGCTATAGCTTGTGTTTCAAAATGTTCGTTTTCCATACTTTAAATATTGTCATTGCGAACGAAGTGAAGCAATCCAATTCTATACATGGGATGGCTTCGTTCCTCGCAATGACTGTTAGTTATCGTTTACACTCACATCATAAGTTATTTTAGCTGTCGGCTCCAGCGTTTTTGCAACAGAGCAATATTTATCAACTGAAAGTTCCACAGCGCGTTCTGCCTTTCCCTTTTCCACTTTCCCTTTTAATATAAAGTGCATGTGTATGTTGCGATACAATGAATATGTGCCCACGTCTTCCCGTTCGCCGGTTACTTCTATGTCAAATGATTCCATTTCCTGCCGTTGCTTTTTTAAAATAGTTACAATATCAATCGAGCTGCATCCGCCAATAGCAGCCAGCAGCAATTGCATGGGACGAAAGCCTTTATTTTGTCCTCCGATGTCAGCACTTGCATCAATGTTTATTTTAACTGAATCCTGGTTGACGGCTTCGAAATGATAGGCATCATTTACTCTTTTAAGATTTACTTTTATGGTTGCCATAGTTTACTTTAAGCAATAAGATTTTCGAGTTCAAAGGTATGAATGTAAAGTCAATAATGTCTTGTTAAAATTACA
>PLYJ01000029.1 GCA_003151745.1 Bacteroidota bacterium | reverse complement strand
TGACGCGTATGCGCACGTGCGGGATGAAGCAATCCCTCGCTATGAAATTGGGGATTGCTTCGTTCCTCGCAATGACATCTGACTAATTAGCGATTGCGCCATTTACCCTAATTACCTTATTTACCTGAATTACCTCTTTGCTTTATTCGTACATTTGTAAGAACGATCTTTTAAACTCTTCCATCTGAAAAGCCATTTACTATGAAACAACTATACATCTTTACTATTCGCCTCACAGGAATTATTTCGCTTTTATTTCTTCTTTCTTTCAATATCGGCTTTGGGCAAACGATACTGAACGGGGATTTTGAAAATAACACGGCGGGCACGGACCAGATCAACAATACGAATGTTGCTTTCAATGCCTTCATGCCAAACGCTTTTGCTTTTGGATCGCAGGGGAATATGGATATTATTAAGTCAGCGACTTATTGCGGGTTGGCAGAGCATGGGTCGTGGTATGTTGCCTTTACAAGAGGAGGCACGGATGCCATTGCTCTCACTACGTCTGTTCCGCTGGTGCAGGGCAATTCCTACACTATTTCTTTTTGGGACAGAGGCTGCACGGGCTGGACAGCGTTTCCTTTTCAATTCGGGCTGTCAACGGTGAATAATGCACAGGGGACGGTTATATATACGGCTCCTGTAGCGCCTACAGACGGCGTGTGGACGCAGCGTACGTTCACATTTAATGCGCCTAACAACGGGCAATATATAACCATACAGATGGGCGGTGTGCTGGCGAACTGGGGTCAGGTGGATAATGTACAGTTGCGGCTGCTGTATTGCCGACGGTTTCTCACTTTCTTGCTTCCGACTCCTCGTTGTGCCAGAATGATTGCATCAGCTTTACTGACAAGAGCCTGAATAATCCAACGAGCTGGTCTTGGACCTTTACCGGCGCCGCTGTAGATGCAAGCACAGCGCAGAGTCCTACCGGCATCTGTTATCCAAATACGGGAACATTTCCTGTAACGCTGCATGCTGCTAATGCCAATGGCGGGGATACGCTTACTGTTACTAGCTATATACATGTAAGCCCTTCTCCGCCAACGCCGATTATCACACAGCATCATGATACGCTTATATGCACCTCTGATCCTTCTTATTCTTCTTACCAGTGGTATAAGGATACGGCGCTGATTCCGGGGGCGACTGATACGCTTATTGTGGTGAGTCAGACGGATGATTACAATGTGAAAGTGACGAATGAATTTGGTTGCAGCGTTGCTGTGGGAATAAACTGGGTTTTAAATGGATTGGAAAGCCTGGGTTCATTGGATGCGATTGTTCTTTATCCTAATCCGGCGGGTGATCAATTTACGGTTTATGGTTTACAGTTTACGCAGGGTGTTACGTTGAATATATATAATGTGCTGGGGCAAGAGGCCTCACCCCCGGCCACTCTCCTTTGGAGAGGGGAGAGTGCTGTTGTTGATGTGAGCAGGCTTTCCGCAGGGATTTATTTTCTTGAGATTAAAACGGAAGGTGGATTGGTGGTGAGGAAGTTTGTGAAGGAATAAAAACCCTCTTTTAGTTTGTCATTGCTAATGAAGTAAGGCAATCCCATCTTTCGTGGCGGGGGATTGCTTCGTTGCTTTGCTCCTCGCAATGACATGTTGGAGTGTTTCCTATCTTTGCCCCTCAAATCGTTTCACGTGAATCAGAAATATGACGTCATAGTTGTTGGCGCCGGGCATGCCGGTTGCGAGGCTGCTGCTGCTGCTGCCAACATGGGTTCGTCCGTGCTTTTAATAACGATGAATATGCAGATGATTGCGCAGATGAGTTGCAACCCTGCTATGGGAGGTATCGCCAAAGGTCAGATTGTGAGGGAGATAGATGCGCTGGGTGGTTACTCAGGTATTGTGAGCGACCGCAGCATGATCCAGTTTCGTATGCTGAATAGGTCGAAAGGCCCTGCTATGTGGAGCCCTCGTTCGCAGAATGATAGGATGCTTTTTGCTGCTGAATGGCGCAGCATGCTGGAGCAAACGCCCAATGTGGATTTCTGGCAGGATATGGTGAAGGAGATTGTGGTGGATGGAGATAAAGTCGTTGGCGTGAAAACCAGCATGGGCATTGTGTTTGACGCCGGCACTGTAATTCTTACCAACGGAACATTTCTTAACGGCATCATACATATAGGAGAAAAGAAATTCGGCGGAGGAAGAACAGGTGAGAAAGCGAGTACAGGAATCACTGAACAGCTCATCAGTCTTGGCTTTCAGAGCGGCCGGATGAAAACGGGAACGCCTCCGCGCCTCGATGGCAGGTCACTAAACTATGCTGTTATGGAAGAGCAGAAGGGAGATGAGATGCCAGGTAAATTTTCTTATTTAGCGGAGACCTCGCCTTTTGAAACTACTAATGGAGAAGTTGGCAGTCGGCAGTCGGCAGTTGGCAGTGCATCCGGCCCTAAAGCACAGCGTTCATGTTATATTACTTATACAAATAGTGATGTTCACGAAGCGTTGAAGGAGGGCTTCGACCAATCGCCCATGTTTGCAGGCAGGATACAAGGTCTCGGACCACGCTACTGCCCTTCTATTGAAGATAAGATTAACCGCTTTGCCGATAAGGAGCGTCACCAGCTCTTCGTGGAACCGGAAGGATGGAATACGGTGGAGATTTATTTGAATGGCTTTAGCACTTCGCTGCCTGAAGACGTGCAGTTGAAGGCCATGCGACTTGTGCCGGGATTAGAGAATGCGAAGATGTTCCGCCCCGGTTATGCCATTGAATACGATTATTTCCCGCCTCAACAGCTTCACAGTACATTGGAAACCAAGCTAATAAACAATCTTTATTTCGCCGGACAAATCAATGGTACTACGGGTTATGAAGAGGCAGCTTGCCAGGGACTGATGGCAGGCATCAACGCTCATTTGAATATTAATGAAAAGGATCCTTTTGTAATTAAAAGATCTGAAGCCTATATCGGTGTTTTGATTGATGACTTGATTACAAAAGGTACCGATGAGCCATACAGAATGTTTACTTCGAGGGCGGAATTCAGAACCCTTCTACGCCAGGATAATGCAGATGTTCGGTTGACGCCGTTAGGGTATAAGATTGGTCTTGCCAGCAAGGAAAGGAATGATGCCGTTTCACATGAAATCGAAGAGACGAAGAAGCTGATTGAAATTATTGAGGGCTTCTCTATTAATCCAGGAGAGGTGAATGAATACCTTGTTAATGCAGGCACGGAGCCAATCAGGCAAAGGGCTAAGCTTTCCTCTGTGCTTCTTAGGCCACAGGTTTCATTGTCCGATATGATAGAGGCAATACCGGTTGTAAAGCAGAAACTGGAAGAACAGAATTTATCCTATGTCAAGGTAACTGAGCAAGCGGAGATCACATTGAAATACGAAGGATATATACAGAAGGAGAAAGACTTAATAGAGCGAGTAAATAAGCTGGAGGATCTTTTCCTCAAGGAAGACTTTAACTATGCCGGCATCTCATCCCTCTCGCTGGAGGCTCGGCAGAAGCTAACATTAGTAAAGCCTAAGACACTTGGACAGGCGTCAAGAATCAGCGGTGTATCTCCTTCTGATATCTCGGTGCTGATGATATACCTCAAGAACTGAAGAATGTTTACGGTTTACAGTTTGCGGTTTACGATTTTGTTTCACATGGAACATTTTTAAATGGAGCAACTCACACAATGTCCTATCTGCGAAAGCAGCGGATTTTCTGAATATCTTTCTTGCATTGACTACACTGTTTCACGTGAAACATTTAAGATCGTTAAGTGCTCCTCATGTAGCTTTCTTTTCACGAACCCCCGACCTATGCAGGACGAAATAGGCAAGTACTACCAGAGTGAGGATTATATCAGCCATTCAGGCACAAAGAAGGGCTTTATCAATTCAATCTATCACCTGGTAAGGAACTATACCATCAAGAAGAAGTTCCGTATCATTGAGAAATATGTTTCTACGGACGTTTCACTGCTGGATATTGGTAGCGGTACAGGTGAGTTTCTTAGCTATTGTAAAAATAAAGGATGGAAAGCTGTTGGGATAGAACCAAGCGAAACAGGAAGAGAAGCTGCAATTAAGAATTACAACTTAACTATATTCCCGGAACAGCATTTGAAAGAATTGCAACCTGCTTCTTTTAATGTAATTACTATGTGGCATGTTTTGGAACATGTACACGAATTGAAAAACAGGTTAAAGCAAATAAAAGTGCTTTTGAAACCTGACGGGTATGCGTTTATAGCTGTACCTAACCACACATCTTTCGATGCGGAGCGCTATAATGCATTCTGGGCGGCTTACGATCTGCCAAGGCATTTGTATCACTTTGATAAAGAGAGTATTACGAAGCTATTTGAACAGGAGCAACTAAGCTTGGTAAAGACGCTACCGATGAAAATGGACGCGTTTTACGTATCTATGCTAAGTGAAAAGTATAAGCACGGCAAAACGAATTATTTAAGCGCTGTGCTGACTGGTCTTAAGTCGAATATGAAAGCCGGGGGCAAGGCGGAAAAGTATTCGAGTGTTATATATATATTCAGGAAAATGGAAAATGGAGAATGGATAATTAACAATTGATAATTGAAGGAATGGGAACAACTACCGCATTATCAATTATCCATTATCAATTGTCAATTATATACTATATATGAAAGGCATCACCACCATTCTCTTCCTCATCCTCTCCAACACGTTCATGACCCTCGCATGGTATGGTCACCTGAAGTTTAAAGAGATGAGCTGGTCGCAGAACCTCGGATTGCTGGCCATCATCCTCATTAGTTGGGGCATTGCACTGTTTGAATATATATTCCAGGTGCCGGCAAACAGAATAGGTTACAAAGGAAACGGCGGACCTTTTTCTTTAGTTGAACTAAAAGTAATACAGGAAGTGATTACGCTGTGTGTGTTCGTGCTTTTTGCAACGCTTGTATTCAAAAACGAAGTGCTACGCTGGAATCACCTGGTGGGATTAGGATTCATGATATTGGCAGTGTACTTTGTTTTCAAGAAATAGCCAAACAGTCCTCACTCTTAAGGCAAGAGTCTTTAGTATAGCACGGATTGCTGTTCACTGCAGACTGTTGACTGCGGACTGCCGACTTAATTCACATCTCATCATTCTTCCTGATGTTCCGTATCACGAAAACAATCATGACCACCAGTATAACACCAACTGCAATTACAGAAAAACCTATATCAGCCATTTTAATATATTAATGCCAGGCGCCAAGTATGACGCCACATACAGTGAGACCTGCTACATGATAGGTTGCATCTACAAGCCATGTGCTCATCGGTTTGCCAAGCCAATTGTCACCCGTAGTGAATGCCATGACAGCAATAATGCCTCCGGTGAATCCAATCTTAGCGCCATATATGGCGTTATAAGCATACTCGTTTCGTATAAACCAGGCAAGAAAGAATGCTCCGCCAATATTGCAGATCAACGAAACAATCATTTTCCTCATCATAGTTCCTGAATCGGGTTTCTCACCCATTTTGATTCCCCATTTTGCAACACCTGCAGCCCATGGCTTGCTGAAGACTGCCATATACCAGATTGATCCCATTACCCAATAAGCCAATCCGGCAACAAATACATGAAGATAACTTACGTCACTCAGAAATCGAATGTTTAGCATGATTAATTGTTTTTAAGGGTTAGTTTAATAATTCGTTTATATAATTCAGCAGGGCATATAAAAGACTCAACGCTGCCTACAAGGTAATATATGTCAAACGTACTACAAATAACGTTTGTTGCAAATTATGATAGAATATAAGGGTTTTAGTAAGCGCTCTAATTTGCTGTCATCTTATATAGCTTGAGCAAATTCTTGTCTTTCTCCTTGCTCTTAATATCGTTCATGGCATCTTTTAATTGCTTTTGTTGAATCTCTAACTGCTCCAGTTCCGCGTGGTTTGAAGATATTGCCGACTGCGGGAAATTGTTTTTCTTGTCTTCAGCAATTTTCGATTGGAGCTCTCGAATACGATTCCCTAACACGCCGCTTACATCGCCTAAAGAATTCATGGCTGCCATTCGCATATACCACGGCTCAACATGTTGAGCAAGGTCAAGCAATTTATCAGTGCCCTGGTTTATGACCGGATTTTTGCAATGAGCAAGGAAAATGCTATACGATTGTATGAGTGAATATTTTTCACTGTTTTTTATCTTATCGAATGCATGCAGGAAAAACGGGTTTTGATCTTCTGCTCCATTCTCTGCATATATATCTGCGATAGCGCTGATGGCATGACTGCTGGCCGTGCTTTCCATTTGCTTAGCCAATTCCAACGCTTCGTCTTTATCCTTTTCTACCAATGCCTTTAACGCTGAAGCCATTACATCATAAGAAGAATCATTAACAGCTTTCATCAGGAATGATTTTACATCATCTCCGTCATAATATTTTGCCAGCGCTTTTATGGCTGAAGCACGCACATCCGCTTTCTCATCTTTTGTCGCCATCATCATAAGCTTATTCTTTATATCATCTTTCACTAAGGCTGAACGTGCCAGCACACTGATAAAACCAATCGCCTTGTTGCGAATGTTCCAGAATTTATCGTTCAGTGCGTCCTGCACAACTCGTGAAGAAGGTGTATTCTTTTCATAATCATCACCTATTTTGTTCAAGGCTTCTGCACGGTCTAAATAAAGAGGAGCGTGATAAAACATGTAGATGTATTCGTCGCGACTGTGCTTGTCTGTTTTTCTGCAAAGCAATTGTTTTTCGGCATCTACATTCACCAGGTCGGGCCTGGAAATAACAGGAAAAGTAAATTTCTCACTTTCCTTATCAACCCATATCCGCTGACGCAATGCTTTTCCATTGGTATATATATCCACATCAAGAGGAAGCTTGAAGAGTGGAGTGGTCTTAAAATCCTGCACCTGCCTGATGATGACCGATTGAAGCTTTAATGTATCGTTATAAGAATAATCAATGGTGAGCGCGGGGTAACCTTTATTCAAATACCATTCATTGAAGAACCAATTCAGGTCTTCTCCGGTTATCTGCTCAAAAGCAAGACGCAATTGACTTATCTCTGCGGTGGAAAACTTATTTGTTGTGAGGTATAATTTTAAAGAAGCGAAGAAAGCATCATCGCCCACATACTTGCGCAGCATGTGTAATACACGACCTCCCTTTTGGTATGACACTCCGTCGAACGGATCTTCACGGTCTTTATAATTGTAGTAAATAAGATTGTGATCCCCTTCGCGGGTAGAAATGGTGTACGTAACGAGGTCTGTTTGTCCGTGCATATCCGCCTGGTCGCGTCCCAGCTTATGATCAAACCATAAGTATTCGCCATAAGTAGCAAATCCTTCATTAAGCGTGGTATTTGCCCATGATTCCGTCGTAACGAGGTCACCAAACCAATGATGAAACAGCTCATGACATATATATTGCTCATAATTGCCATCGAGGTATTCACGTGAATCCTGCTGCACAAAGTCTCCATGCACTACGGCCGTTGTATTTTCTTCGGCGCCGGAAACAAAATTACGAACGCATACCTGTGAAAACTTTTCCCATGGATAATCAACTCCCAGCGTCTTGCTGAAGAATTCAAGCATCTCAGGTGTGTTTCCGAATATCAGCTTTGCATACTTTTCATATTCATGTTCCACGTAGTAGTTTACATCAATATTTCGCCAATGATCTTTCACGACTGCATAGTCACCGACAACAATAACGGTGAGGTAGGGGGCTGCAGGGAGGGATTGTTTCCAGTAGTCAGTGCGTGTTCCATCAGGATTAAGGGTTGAGTATATAAGTAAGCCATTGCTGAGTGTTACATATTGCGTATCCACCGTCATGTAAATTTCCTGCGTCATCTTTTGATTGGGGCGGTCAATAGTAGGCATCCATACACTATTGCTTTGTGTCTCGCCAAGCGTCCAGATTTCTTTTGGCTTGTCGTTGTCCTTGCCATCAGCATTTATGAAATACAATCCTTTGTCACTTGAAATGGCTGTGCTGCCATGTGTCTCTAATTCTTGCGGCTTTGAGGTGTAGTCAATGTATACAGTATAATCTTCATCGCGCTTGTAAACTCTGTCAAGATGAATGCGCAGGTTCAGCTTATCCGAATAATCATACGTGAGTTTTGTTTTTTCTCCATTTTTCATCAAGTCTACTTCGTGGATATCCATACCGCGTGCATCTAACGACAGGGAATCAACAGGATAAAAATGCGGATGCAAGGTGATCGTTGCCTTTCCATCCAGCTGTTGCTTTTGCCAGTTGAACTTTACTTCCAGCTTGGTATGCACGAGATCATTAATCTTTGTAGCGCTGGTATGATAGACAGGAGGTTCAGGCGCTTCAACAATATCTTCTGTTTTAGGCGGTGCAACGATGGTGGTTTGCTTTGATGTATGACAGGACAGGATACCGATAACTATCGGGAAGCAAATAAATAAAAGAGTTTGTTTCATATGCTTATAAAGGAAAGGCTGTAAAGTTGATAAAAAAAGACAATTACAAAATCTAAAAGAAGGTTAATTAAATTAACGAACGGAAACATCAATTACTTTAAGCCGGTGACGCTTATTGATTTTATATTTGTGAAAAGTAAAAAAGTACGCTATGGGCCCGGCAATAATAAGAGCGCCTGCAGTGATCAACGTACTTTTAGAATAAACAACCGTACGTGGATTATTGCTGGCAGTATTAATGGCATCAAATGCGAGCAATACAACAGCTGCTGCCGGAAGCTTTAAAGTTGCCTGGCGTAATAAATTTGTTCCGCCGCCCTGACTCTCAAACCGTATAGCTTTAATTTTTGAAACAAAAATAACAGTATCAGAAATAGTAATGGTAGAATCACCAATGTCTGTTATTTCTCCGTATTCCCATAAAGAATTATCAGCAGTACGAACTGCAATTTCATCCTGAATGTGAAAACGAATTCGTCTAACATGGCCATCGCGGTCGAAGACAAGGATTTTTTGTGCATTGCAATCTGATATAATGAGGGAAGCAAAAAGGATACAAATGAAAAAAACAGTTTTCATAAACGAAACAGGGAGTAGAGTCCTGTATTAATGCGCTTTCAGGATACGAAGATATTACGGCTAATCATTTTTTGTACTTTCGTTCGATAAAATTGTTGAAGCATTTGATTAGATGTAATATGAAATGTATTTAACGCAAAGTATAGATAAATATTCTATTAAAAAATTTAAACCGGCCATCTATAAGAAAGAGATATGAGAAAAATTGCCATTCTATTCCTTTTCATTTCAATCAGCCTTCCGAAGGCTTTTTCACAGGAACAATTGAATGCATCAGGAATTCTGCAGAACCTTGAAAAATTAAATGTAGTGGGTTCAGTGCTATACATAGCCGCTCATCCTGATGATGAAAACACACGATTCCTGACCTATCTTAGCAAGGAAAAAAAGGTTCGCACTGGGTATTTATCAGTTACACGGGGAGATGGAGGGCAGAACTTAATTGGTAAGGAGCAAGGCGAAATGCTTGGACTTATTCGCACGCAGGAGCTCCTTGCTGCAAGAAGAGTTGACGGCGCTGAACAATTTTTTACGCGTGCCAATGACTTTGGATATTCTAAAAACCCTGAAGAAACTTTTAAAATATGGAATAAAGACAGCATCCTGTCTGACATGGTTTGGGTGATCAGAAACTTTAAGCCTGATGTTATTATCTGCAGGTTTCCGACCACAGGTGAAGGAGGACATGGCCATCATACAGCCTCTGCCATTCTTGCCGTAGAGGCATTTGATGCTGCCGCTGATCCAAAGCGGTTTCCGGAGCAATTAAAATATGTGAGCGTATGGCAGGCCAAAAGACTATTTTGGAATACGTTTAATTTCGGCGGAACCAATTTAACCTCACCTGATCAGCTGCAGATAGATGCCGGAACATTTAATCCACTTACCGGAAAGAGCACCGGAGAGATAGCAGGGGAGAGCAGGTCAAATCATAAGAGTCAGGGGTTTGGTTCTGCTAAGACACGAGGCAGCGCTATCGAATATTTTAAGCAGCTAAAAGGAGATTCAGTCAAACACGACTTGTTTGAGGCAATTGATATGACCTGGAACAGAATAAATGCAGGTGCAATCTCAAAAACGATTGATGAATGCATTGCTAATTTCAATTCTCAAATTCCTGCAAGCAGTATGACGCAGCTTGTCAAGATATATAGAAGCATTCAGCAGTTACCCGGTAAAGATGAATACACCTTGTACTGGAAAAATAAAAAAATAAAAGAAACAGAAGCATTATTAACTAATTGCGCAGGCCTATGGATGGAGGCTACTGCAAATAATTATTTTGGAATACCCGGAAAGAAAATTGAAATAACTGCCCAGTTAATAAACCGAAGTGCTGTTGATATAAAATTAAATAAGATTTCATGGATCCAGGGTGATGATACTACAACTTCAAAAATTCTAAAGCCCAATGAATTATACACATTCAATCATACTGCCGCCTTGTCGTCTGATATTCCTTATTCAAGCCCATACTGGTTAAACAATACGCATAGTGAAGGCTTATTCAATGTCAGCGATTTGACTAAGATCGGCAAGCCTGAGAACGATCCTGCCATCTCTGCAACATTTGATATAGATATAGCGGGACTGAACTTGAAATCAGAACGGCCCTTGGTTTACAAAACCGTCGACCCTATTAAAGGTGAAGTATATAGACCCTTTGAAATTCTTCCTCCTGTTACGGTAAACTTCTCATCGAAAGCATTTGTATTTAAAAACAAGGAAGCAAGAAAAATTCAGTTTCATGTGAAATCTAATTTGGATAGTTTAACCGGTAAGGTAAGAATTAATGTGCCTGAAGGCTGGGAAGCCAACCCTGCAATAATTGATTTAAGCAGATTGAATAAAGGGGAAGACCGTGAATTGGAGACAACCATAACACCACTGAAGGACCATGCTAACGGCTCCATTACAGCGATTGTTAGCATCAATGACAAGAATATTTCTAAAAGTATTTACAGGGTTGATTATGATCATATCCCTGCCCAGTTCATGCTGACGGATGCAAGATCAAAATTAGTCAACTTTAATCTGTCGCAAGGCGGTTTAAACATTGGATATATACCCGGAGCAGGTGATGACGTTGCGGAATGTTTGCTGCAATTGGGCTATCACGTAACCACGCTATCACAGGATGTACTTGCAAAGCAGAATCTCAACGAGTTTAATGCCATTATAACAGGTGTTCGCGCTTTCAATACAAATGAGTGGTTGCAGAACTTTGATCAAAAGCTTTTAGCCTATGTCAAGCAAGGCGGTAATCTCATTATTCAATATAATACCAACACCCGCTTAGGCCCGCTCACAGCAAAGATATTTCCATATCCGTTTACCATTTCACGTGACCGCGTTACAGATGAAAATGCCGAAGTCAGGTTTGTAAAACCAGCACATTCTGTGCTTAATTTTCCAAATAAAATATCAGACGACGATTTTAAAGGCTGGATACAAGAGCGTGGGATATATTTTGCAACAGACATTGATTCATCGTACGAAAAAATTCTTTCCATGAATGATCCGGGTGAAAAACCCAGCGAAGGATCACTGATTGCGGCAAAATATGGCAAAGGGAATTTTGTATATACAGGATTGGATTTTTTCAGAGAGCTTCCCGCCGGCGTTCCCGGCGCTTACAGGTTATTTGTAAACTTGCTGAGCATGCCCCAGAATAAATAACATGGAAGAAGCCAATCCTAAAAAAATAAGCTGGACAACTATTTACCTAGTAGTAATTGTCGCATTAATTGTCCAGATTGTTTTTTATTACCTCTTTACCCTCTATTTTAAATGAGCACCATCGACTGGCTGGTAATGAGCATCACGTTGCTCCTCATTGTGGTGTATGGCATGTGGAAGAGTCGCAATACAAAAAATATAAAAGAATTTTTATTGGCTGATAGAAAGTTGCCATGGTACCACGTCGGTCTTTCTGTCATGGCAACGCAAGCCAGCGCCATTACCTTTTTAGCTGCACCGGGGCAGGCTTACAGCGATGGCATGCGCTTCCTCCAGTTTTATTTCGGACTGCCGCTTGCCATGGTAGTGTTGTGCATCACGTTCATCCCTATTTTCCGAAGGCTCAATGTTTATACAGCGTATGAATACCTAGAGAAGCGCTTCGACGTGAAGACACGATTACTGACAGCGTTTCTTTTTTTATTGCAACGGGGCATCTCAACAGGCATTACCATTTATGCTCCTTCCATTGTCCTCTCTACTATCCTGGGAATACATATAACGTACACCACATTATTCATCGGTGTTATTGTAATTATATATAGCGTTTACGGCGGCGCCAAAGCAGTTTCACACACACAGCTTTTTCAAATGTTTGTCATTTTCTTCGGATTGTTTTGTGCTGCTTTCATGGTCATCAATCTGCTGCCTGCGAACATCGGCTTCTTTGATGCATTGCATATAGCCGGCAAGATGCAAAAGCTGAATGTCATAGACACGCACTTCGATTGGAATAACCGCTATAACATCTGGTCAGGCATTATCGGCGGATTTTTTCTCCAGTTGTCTTACTTTGGTACTGACCAAAGCCAGGTGGGGCGTTATCTTACAGGAGAATCAGTCACACACAGCAGATTGGGCCTCGTGATGAACGGATTGGTTAAAATCCCCATGCAGTTTTTAATCTTGCTCATCGGAACTCTTGTTTTTGTTTTTTACCAGTTTCATCAGCCACCTGTTTTTTTCAATAAGGTGGAAGTGGCGCGCCTAGAACAAAGTCCTTACAAGAATGATTTTAAAACTTTGCAGGAGTCATATGCTAAAGTGCATACAGAGAAAACAGCAGAACTACAAAGTCTTAAGGACGGATTAGCAAAGAAGGATCAAGGTAAAATCAATGAAGCACGACTTCAGTTGCAATCTTCTGACAACCGTGAAAAGGTAATTAAAAAATCTGTCACCGACCTTATGAGCAAGAACGATCCAGCCGCTGATACCAATGATACCAACTATGTTTTTCTAAGCTTTGTAACAAGTTATCTTCCTGTAGGATTGATCGGCTTGCTGATTGCCATTATTTTCCTGTCGGCGATGGGCTCCATGGCAAGTGCCCTGAACTCGCTCGCTTCCACTTCAACCATTGATATATACAAACGCCTGATCAATAACGAGGGCAATGATAAAACAAACCTCTCCGTTTCAAGGTGGACTACTGTTGCATGGGGAGTGTTTTGTATCGTGATCGGTGTGTATGCAAGCAAGATGGGAAACCTCCTCGAAGCCGTTAATATTTTAGGTTCCCTTTTCTATGGAACAATACTTGGCATTTTCATCGTCGCCTTTTATATGAAAAGCATACAAGGAAAAGCGGTGTTTTATGCAGCCCTCATTGCTGAGGCATTTATTGTGGTTGCATGGCTCACGAACTTAACAGCTTTTCTATGGCTAAATGTTTTCGGATGCCTGTTGGTGATGATCTTTTCATTCATTTTTCAAGCCATGCTCCCACAAACAAAGCCTGTGAGAATAGATTAAAAAAGATAGCCGCAGATTCACAGATTTTAAATCAAAATAATCTTCTAATCTGCGGCTATAATAATTATCAAAGTCTTATTTACCGCTGTTTATTTCAGCAATCAATTTTTCATTCAGTCTTACATAATCATCATTCTTTGCTTCTTTGGCTAAAGCAATAGAACGATTCGCTGATTCAATGGCGCCTTTTTTATCGCCCATCCTTTTCTGAATTTTAGCTTTCAGATTAAAAATAAAAAACCCCTTTGGATTGCTTTCAACTGCCGAGTTTGCCCATTTCAGGGCTGTTGCCATATCTTTATTGTTGTCGTAATAATAATTAGCAGCCTGGTAATAGGGGCGTGAATCCGTGGCCACTGTGGCGTCGATGTTCTTCATTATTTTCCCATCTATATCAGCAGTTACTTTAATTAACACTATTGTATTTTCCCACATCAGTTCTATGTCCCCTGAGTTAGGAGTGATGTCTCCGATATTGATGGTAAAGGTTTCAATCTTTTCTGCTATTGTCATCGGTTTCACGGTGACGCGCAATACCTCCGTCGCCTGTTTGTAATCTGCTACGTTTCCGGCCAGCGTGATGTCTTTATTAAAAAGAATGTCCCAGCTGTTCTTTCCCGGAATGGTATATATGGCATACGTACCTGCCGGCAACATTTTGCCTTCAATGCTTACGGTATCGCCAAATGTAATCTTGGTAGAAGCATTAGCGCCTGTTCTCCAAATCTTATCATAGGGAACAAGATCGCCGAAAACGACTCTGCCTTTCATACTCGGCCTTGAGTATTCTATTTTAATATTTGACAAGCCAAATGCCTGGTCCAATATCTGCGTAGAGCTCGGAGCAGGTACTTTTAATTGCTGCGAAAAAACTGTAGTAGTTATTGTTACGTTTGCAATGAGCAGTATAACAGAAGCACGAATAATATTTTTGATTTTCATAGGTATATGATTTAAGTTAAAAATTCAGGATCGCAAAATTAACTTTAATTCTTTTAATTACAGCATGATTATTTACAAAAGCGAAAGCCCATGGTTTGCAGTCCGATTTGAAGTTTGTAGATTGCAATCTTTTAATAGCGGCCTGCTGACTTCACTTTTAATATGAAATACAGTTTTTAATTTCCCGGAATGCTCTCCCGTTCCCTTTCTTTAAAAGAAGCTACGGCAATCAACATGATTGACATGGTAGGCATCGGGCCTTTCATCGCCATCCCTTTTATTATCGGAGCCATGAACGGACCGGTGTGCATAATAGCATGGCTGCTGGGGACGTTGCTTGCTTTTGCTGATGGCTGCGTGTGGGCAGAGTTAGGTGCAAAGTGGCCCGAGGCAGGCGGCAGCTACCGGTTTCTGAAAAAGCTTTACGGAGAGAAAACGTATGGAAAATATTTCTCTTTTCTTTTTCTCTGGCAGACGACGATACAGGCACCTTTGGTGATAGCATCGGGAGCCATCGGCTTTTCGCAATACTTCTCTTATCTCATTCCACTTGCGTCATGGCAGCAGAAGGCGGTTTCAGGAGCGTTGGTAATTCTTGTCACCATTCTTCTATATAGAAAGATTTCAGATGTGGGGAAAATATCCATGTTCCTCTGGGCAGGAGTGCTCATCATGTTTGCGTGGCTTATTTTCGGAGGGCTTACACATTTTAATTCTTCTCAAGCGTTTGACTTTTCAATAAACATTTTTCTCGAAGGCAAGCGGGCATCCTGGTTTTCCACCATCTTCTTTGTAGCACTCGGACAGGCAAGCATTCGGACTATCTACTGCTATCTCGGATATTACAACGTATGTCACCTTGGAGGAGAGATAAAGAATCCTGAGAAAAATATTCCAAGAAGCATTTTTATTTCCATTGCCTTCATCACCATTATATATCTTCTCATGCAGGTAAGCGTACTGGGCGTCATTCCATGGCAGGAAGCAAAGGATTCTAAATTCATTATCAGTACCTTTTTTGAACGCATTTACGGACACAGCGCAGCAATCATCGCCACAGGCTTGATTCTCTGGATTTGCCTCGCCTCTCTTTTCTCAGTCATGCTTGGTTATTCACGCATTCCGTATGCGGCGGCAGTGGACGGGAATTATTTTAAAATCTTCGCACGTCTTCATCCCACAAAGAACTTTCCAAATGCATCACTCTTAATTCTTGCCGGTGTTGCTTTCGTCTTCAGCTTGTTATTTAAATTGAAAGAAGTGATCATAGCTATCATCGTGATGCGCATACTCATTCAGTTTGTAAGCCAGGCAGTGGGACTCATTATATACCGTTATAAAAACTCTGAGTTCAAAGTTCAAAGTTCAAAGTTTAAAGTTGCTGCGCATTCCGAGGAGGCACAAAACCTTAAACTCCAAACTCCAAACTCTAAACCCGTCTTCCCTTTCCGCATGTTTCTTTTCCCTTTGCCTGCGCTTGTTGCAATAGCCATCTGGCTCTTTGTCTTCTTTTCTTCGGGAATGAATTATATCCTTGGGGCTTTAGGCATTATTCTTTCGGGCACAGTTCTTTTCTTTATTTTTTCCGGGATGAAAAAGACCGCAGAAATGAAAAAAGAATATTAAGGACAGAAGCTATTTTTCTAACCCGTTTGCCGTTTGCTCTGAATTATATTCATTGGGGGCTGCCAACTGCCGACTGCCTACTGAAGACTTAAATGATTAGTGCGCTCCCGCACCAATCGCCGACCCCTTCTTAAACTTCTGCAAAAAAAGAAGCGGTATAGACAGCAAAAAGAAGATACCGACAAACCAAAAGCCATCTATATAGCTTAAAAGCAGGGTTTGTTTCAGCACAGAGAAATCCATTGACTTTAAAGCCAGCGTTTGCGCATCAAGAAAGGAATATCCTTTTGCAATAAAGTTATTGGTTGCATTACTAAGCTGCGTGTTGAAGGCTGGATTATATTGATTGAGGTGTTCCACGAGCTGCGAGCGATGCAGTCCCTGCCTGTTGTGCAGAATCGTGGTGATAAGTGCAATGCCAAACGATCCGCCGAGCTGCCTCATCATGTTGTTTAATCCTGTTCCCTGCGGAACATCGGCCGGCTTGAGGCTTCCCAATGCCAGCGTGGTTAGCGGAACAAACAATAAGCTAAGCCCGATGCCGCGAATGATGAGAGGAAGATAAAAATTATTTTCTCCCGATAGTAAATTGGATTTAGACAATGTATAGGTGAAGAGAAAAAAGAAAAGCATTCCTGCCGAAGCCATTATTTGCGGAGGAATACCGCGCTGAAGCATCCTTCCCACAAATGGCATCATGGCAATGGTTGCCAGCCCTCCGGGTATCATCAGCATGCCTGTTTGCTGCGCAGAAAAGCCTAACAGGCTTTGACAAAAAATCGGGAAAATAAATACGGAACCGAATAAGCCAAAGCCGAGAATAAAGGTCGTAATCATTCCCAGTGAGAGCGAACGATTTTTTAGAATCCGGAGATTAACGATGGGGTGATCTGTTGTCAGCTCACGCCAGATAAATGCCACACTGCCGATGACAGTGATGATAGTGAGCACCGTGATGAGCGGGGAATTGTACCAGTCATCTTCCTGTCCGCGCTCTAATATATATTGAAGCGATCCCACGCTTATCGCGAGCAGTCCTATCCCTATATAATCCACTGTATATATTTGCTGTCGGTGGGCAGATTCTTTAATGTATTGCAAGGCAAGAATGGTAGCAATGATGCCAAGCGGAATGTTGATGAAAAATATCCACGGCCAGTCCCAGTGGTCGGTGATGAAGCCGCCAAGAGTCGGGCCAAGCGTGGGACCTACGACAACGCCGATTCCGAAGATGGCTGTGGCAGTTCCTATTTGTTCGCGCGGCCATGCTTCCATCAAAATGGATTGCGCCGTGGAAAGCAAACCGCCTCCGCCTATGCCCTGGATGAAACGAAATATAACCAGCTCCCAGATGCCATGCGAATTGCCGCAGAAAAACGAAGCCGTCGTGAAAAGGATAATGGAGAAAGCGAAATAATTCCGCCTGCCAAACTTAGCGCTCAGCCAGCCGCTCATGGGAAGGATGATCACGTTGGCGATGGAGTAGGAGGTAACCACCCATCCCACATCTTCCAGCGTGGCGCCCAGGTTGCCCATGATCTGCGGCAGGGACACATTCACCACAGTAGTATCAATGAGCTCTAATAAAGCTCCAAGGATTACTGTGATGGTGATGATCCACTTTCGCGCGCCTGTTTCAGCCATCTTTATTCTTAATTAGAACGCGGATTATTATGATTCGTGATGATCTACACTGATAAAATCTTAAGAAATCATAATCATCATAAAAGATCGGCGTTCCATTTTTTAAATCAATCAATCTATTTTCACCGACACCTTCACACTCATCCCCGGCCGCAGTGCTGCCATTGTTTCCTTGTCTGCATTAATCTTTATTTTCACAGGCACACGCTGCACCACTTTCACGAAGTTACCTGTTGCATTATCAGGAGGAAGCAAGCTGAACTTGGCTCCTGTAGCTGCAGAAAGGCGATAGACGGTGCCTTCAATGTTTTTATCGGAAAAAGCATCCGCTTCTATTGCAACCGGCAAGCCTACTCTCATTTTCTCCAGCTGCGTTTCTTTAAAGTTCGCCATGATATATACACCGCTGTCTGAAACTACGGCAAACAAAGGCGTTCCGGCATTCACCAGCTGGCCGGGTTCAACGTTCTTACGTGAAGCCAATCCTGTTGCAGGAGAAATAATAGTGGCATAGGACAATTGAAGTTTTGCATAATCAAGATCTACCTGCCTTTGCGTCAACTGCGATTGGTTCACGGCAACCTGTTCATCGGCCGTGCGAACCTGTGTGGCGGACGACGCTTCCTGCTTGTTAGCTGCCTGCAAAGCAGATTCAGCCGTTTCTTTTTCTGCCTTCATGGCATCAAACTGTTGTTGCGTAACAGATTTTTGCGCCAGCAGCTTTTCATACCGGTTGAAATCCTGGGTCGCTTTCCACACGCGAATCTTCGCAGCATCTATATTATTTGATTTCACCGTTTCAAGATTTGCCTGCGCCGTAGCAACACCCCCCTTTGCAGCCGTGATCATGGCATTTGCATTGGCCAACGCGGCTTCTGCCTGCTCCACCTTGATGCGAAGATCCCTGTCGTCCAGCTTGATGAGCGTGTCGCCTTCCTTCACATGCTGGTTATCTTCGAAGCGGATTTCATTAACGTATCCCGCAACCCTTGCTATCATGGGGCTGATGTCGGCATCCACCTGCGCATCATCCGTGTCTTCATGGTGCTTGGCGTATATATACTTAGTAATGCCGAATATCGCTGAAGCAATCACAATCACAGCCAGGATGACCGGTAAAACTTTGCTTTTTGGTTTCTTTTCTGTTTCGTTTGCCATACTTTTTATATTAATGTCTTAGTTATAGGTTGTTTAATAGTCTTCAGTCCACAGTCGGCAGTCATCAGTCAGTGATTAACAGTTATCAGTGCCAACTGCAGGCTGCATACTGCCGTCTGCTGACTTTCCACTTTAATTTATCCTTCCTGTCGCTTTTAAAAGTTTATAATATGCCAGCTCAGCATCTGCCTTCGCCAGGGCAAGATTGATCTTTGATTGTAACAGTGAATTGTCTGCATCCAGCAAGTCAGTTTGCAAAGCCAGCTGGTTCTTATATTTATTATCGGTGATGCGGTAATTTTCATCGGCGTTGCTAATCGCTTTCTCCATCACGTCGAGCCTCTTCTTTGCTTCTATATATGAAAGATAATCCTGGTTTACTTCCATTTTAATGTCATCCGATAAAATGCTGCGTTGCGCATCTGACTGGTTAAGCGTTGCTTTCGCTTCCGCAATCTTATGCTTATTGGAATATAGATTGGTGATGTCCCACGTGAGCGTTACGCCTGCATCCCATCCCACGTTAAATACATCAGCCGGTGGAAAAATACGCTGGTTGGGGCGGGCATCATAGTAATCGGCACCAATCGTAACAACGGGATAGTAGCTGTTTTCAGCAATCTTCACCAGGTTTTCCGACGATTTACTTCTTGCATTAAGTGCAGCCAGGTCGCCGCGATTATTCTCCGCCTGCATCATATAATCCTGAAGTGATTTAAACTCTTTAGAAGAAAAAAGCGAAGCCGAGTCTATTTCTATTTTCGTGTCTTCCTTCAAGCCAAGCATCAAATCCAGGTTGTAATTGGCTACATTCATGTTGTTCTCCAGGTCAAGCTGTGCCAGCTCCACGTTCGATTGCTGCAATTCCCAGCGGAGCACTTCATTGTGAGTAACCGTTCCATTATCCTCCATGCTTTGCGTCTCTGTTTCATGCTCTTTCACCTGCGCAAGATTATCTGCAATGATCTCCTGCGATTTTTTAATCTTATATATATTATAGTAAGCGCTGACAATGTTATAAACCACTTCGTCAGAATCCTTTTGCGCATCCAATGCAACCGCCTGCTGCACCAGCTTTAGCGATGCTTCTGCATATTTCAAACGGAAACCGCTGAAAACAACTTCACTGAAGCTGGCACGCCCAATGTAAGTGTTGGGAATGTTGGGGTATAAAGTAACGGGCACATTGCTTGGCGGCAGTGCGAACACAAATGGGGTAATATTGTTGTTTCTCGTGTAGTTGCCCGTGAGGCCTACAGTAGGAATGGTAGCATCCACAGCCTCACTGTACCTGGCATTGGCAATATCCACCTTTGCTTTCGACAGCTTCAGGTTTTTGCTGTTTTCCAGCCCTGTCTTGATGGCCTGGCTGAGTGATAACATCTGGGTTTGCTGCGCCTTAACGGAGAGTCCGGTCAAAAGAACTAAAAACAAGATGCGATGACTTAAATTGTTCATATCTGATGGTGTCGTTTGAACCCGCTTTATATTTTACAGAAACAAAAAGATTATCAAAGAAAAAATTACGGTCAGGGCGGCAAAGATAATGATGCTTATGAAAACAAAAACAGGCACGTTAAAGGAAGTATTATTAAGATTTAACAGGAATGGGGTTTAATTTTACAGCATTTCATGCCCCGCCATAAACGGGAATGAAAGGAAACCAATAATTTCACCCCTTACCACAGCGAGTTGATGTCACACCAGGGTTTGTTGATCAATCAACACAACGTGTTCATCTGCAAACACGGTTTGTTAGTATCACGACATAACGTGTTAGTCTCACACCAAAGTTTGTTCATCAATCAACACAATGTGTTTGTATCACACCAAGGTTTGTCAGTATCATAACAAAGCGTGTTCACCTGCAAACAAAGTTTGTCTGCATCATAACACGATGTGTTTGTATCACATCAAAGTTTGTTAGTATAATAACACAACGTGTTCATCTCACACCACACCGTGTTGATCAGTCATTTTTGACTGATTTTATGCATTTTTGATAAAAAAAGGGGAATCCTGTTTGGAGAGGTGGCGGGAAGGGGTGATTTTGAGGGAATTTTGTTTCTGCACGGATTATTAAGGATAGAGAATGAAAAGAAATGGGTTTGTTTAAGAAATTTATAAAATGGTTTAATTGTTTTCCTGAAGCCTTTGCATTGAATGCAAACTTTGAAGGGGTGTAATTTTTTCATGGAACTTAAAAGGTGGCTGTAATTGCTTTACTTTTGGTTGGATTATAGCACCTTTTTATTTTAATGGTACTGATAATAGATGCTATCGGTTTTTTTTGGCGACAATACAACTTTCGAAATTATGAATAAAAACACAGAAACAATAACTCCAACCATCACCAGACCGATATTTAATTCAGGAAAGTTTATTAGCTTCATTCGTGACGGACAACTTCTGAAAAAAAATCAGAAGAAGTATAAGGGTATAACCATTGCAAAACACTACAAGGGAAAAATTCTGAAGAATAAGTTTGGTGAGTGCTATAAAATTTCAGCCAAGACGAAGATTGACACTATTAAACCAAACCATGATAGAATAAAGCAAAAACTGCTTTTGGATTTGAAAGTGATTGCCGGAATAGCGGAGATAACTGAAAGCAATTTAAGACGAGAAGGAATTAACTCTGTAATTGAACTTACAAAGCATTACCGTTATGGAATTGACGCTAAAACTTATCTCAACTTTGTTGAGAATAAGAACGCAATAAAAATTTATGAGCATCTAACATCAAGAAGATTTACTTCTTCAAATCCTTTGTTACTTGCGAACTCTGCATTTTTCAATTTGTCCGACATCGCTTTTATTGACATTGAAACTTTAGGACTTAGTGAATGTCCTTTGTTTCTAATTGGCATTGCAACTTTCAAAGACAATTATTTAATAACTGACCAAATCTTTGTAAGAGAACTTAAAGAAGAAAAAGCGGCATTGCATTTCTTAAACGAGCATTTACAAGACAAACAAGCAATCGGAACATTCAACGGAAAATCCTTTGATGTGCCTTTCATACGCAAGCGTATGGAAAGACACGATTTGAAACATGAAATCGCCCTTCCTCATTTTGACATTAAATACTTTTCACAAAAAGCATTTAGCAATGTCGTTTCCGACTTCAAACTTTCAACACTTGAAGAAAAGTTGTTTCAAGTAGAAAGGAAAGAAGATGTTTCAGGTTTTGAAATACCGTACTATTACAGAACATACATAAAGACAAAAAATATTGGTTCAGTTGTTCCCATTATTGACCACAACAAACAAGACTTAATTTCAACCGCAAAGATTTTTATGAAACTCCACGACATCTGGAGTTAGCTTTACACTATGCCACAAATAACCAAACTATCAGAAATAGCTCTTGAAATTGATAAAATAATCCGTAGCGGATTTGTCGGCAAAACCTTTTGGATAACAGCAGAAATTTCAAGCGTAAAAAAAATACTGAGCAAAAGGTGGTGTTATTTAGATTTCATTCAAACAGATGAAAACGGTGAAACCAGATTTAAGGGAGTTTGCTGGGCAAGGCATTACGATACTATTGAATTATTTGAAAGTGCAACGGGCAAAGAGTTCAAAAGCGACATTGAAATTACTTGTAAAGTAAGCGTATCATTTTACAAAACAAAAACTTATACCAATCTAGAAATTTTAGAAATTGATTCTGCTCATGCAGTTGGACAATTAGAACTTGAAAAACAAAAGACTCTTAAACGGTTAGTTGCAGAAAACAAAACCATTAAATACTCGCCTGACGGCAGCTATCGGACTGTTAATAACACGTTTGAACTTTCAAAAGTAATTCAGCGTATCGCTTTAATTACTGCAACAAATTCTGACGGACAAAGAGATTTTAAAAAAGTAACTCTCACAAATAAATACGGCTATGCTTTTTCAATTCATGAATATCTGACACTTGTTCAAGGCAACACAGCATGTAAGTTGATTTTAGAAAAGCTGAAACTCATTGAGCAAAACAACTACGATGTTGTTGTAATCATTCGTGGGGGTGGTTCAGACACAGATTTTGCAGCATTCAATGATTATGACCTTGCAAAGCTTGTGGCATCATTTCCGATTCCAATTTTGACAGGTATCGGACATGACAGAAACACAAGCATTGTTGATTTAATGGCAAGACAATTGAGAACACCGACGGAAGTAGGAACTTTTATTGTTGATAGAAACATGAACTTTGAATACAAGATTCAACAACTTGAAGAAAGATTTTTCCAAGCACTTGAAAGCTTAATCGAAGATAGAACTGATACTTTACTACATTTCAAACAGAGAGTAAAAAATTTACATCCTTCAACAATTCTCAAAAAAGGTTTTGCAATCATTAAGAGCAATAACAAAATTGTAACCGATCCGAAAAACATAAAAATAAATTCGGAGTTGCAGGCAATTCTAAAAAACGAAATCATACAAAGCACAGTAAATAAAAAATCAAAAAATGAAAAGCAATTTGACATTTGACAAAGCGTTCAACGACTTAACAAAACTTGTTGACCAAATTGAAGACGACAAAATTCAAATTGACACTCTATCTGATAAAGTAAAAGAGGCAAACGACTTAATTAAGTTTTGTGAAACCAAATTACGCACAATTGAAACCGAAACAACAAGGCTCCGAAAATAAAGCAACCGTAACAAAAAGATATAATAAAAACCAACCTCGCCAAGGTCACCATCTATATAGTTCACAATTAAACATATCTTAGCGGAGTAATCCTGTTAAGTGAAACCTCATCGGGTTGTTTTTGTTCAAATTTGGTTTAAGGAAAATAAATAACCAATAGACAATCACACACGAACAGCATTCAATACCGGGCAAATAAAATGAGAGAATATATGTGAAAAATAACCCCCGATTTTCTTATAATCAACGGCTTGTTTTCACTTTCTTTTTCACAACAACTTCTTCAAAAGCGCCATTGAGGTACTGCCATTCTCTTTTTCCGATACATAAAAGAATCCAGAGAAACAAAGCAAAAGTAAACTCAGGTGTATTTTGCAATGCAACATAATGGTACCAAAAACTAATTGATTCCTTTTCTTGAGTGCCTTGGTATAACCCGGTCCAGGGATTAAGCGAGTAATAGAACATAATAACAATTCGCAGCTTGAGCATGGCGTAAAGCAATATCAGCAAAAAACCCGATAATAGCGCCACTGTTTTGCGCTTCCATGAAATAGAAATAGCGGCAACCAGCGAAATAAAAAAAACAACAGGAATAAATAATCCGGTTGAATAGATGTTAAAATCATAATGGGTCCCTCCATAGACGCCATTCACTTTCGTCTCCTTATTTGCAATATAGACTTTAAGAGCAGATACATCCTTTTTCTGAGGCTCCAAAAGAACAATTCCTTTTTCACCGAAATTCTGAAACATGGCCATGCCTGACGCTATAAATATATTTCTATATAAGCTTCTGAAGCCGAAGGATGGAATTAAAAGCACTGCAAAGGTGATGACAAAAATAAGCATGAACTTCAGTACGCTTTTATAGCTCATCATGACAGTCGCGGCTTGGTTGCTCTCTGAAGCCATGCCAGCCAAAGGCCACCGGCAACGAGTATGAAAACAATTTGCCATACCACCATGTGCAGTGTTTCAAACAAAGAGGCACTGTGGACGTCGGCAATAAAAAGAGAGCAGATTCTCACCAGGTTCAGGATAAAGAGGGCAGCAAGGCCGGTAAGCAACCCGCTGATTTTTTTGCGGAAAGCGATAGGAAAGGAAAGAATGCCTGCGGCAAACAATGCCATCGCAGCCAATTTTTACGCCAACGGAAAATTGTGATGATGAAATGGTTAACCAACTACGCCCGTTTTATAGCCCATTAAATTAAGCAAGCCGCCCGACAGTAACGCATACACATTTACAAGCGGTGTAAAAAACCTGTCCTGCACGGCAGGGGCAAAATAAAACATATAAAAGAGTATCATCATGACAGCAAACGAAACCACAAAAAAAATGACAGGATGGTTTTTACGCCATCCTATCGTTGCATTAATTGTTTTTAAAGACGTCATCATTTTTTACTACTAAGGAACAGGGGCACAAAGATAATTTTTTTCCATGCCTCCTTTATTCAGTAGTGAAATTATGCCATCCTGCCTTTCATAAAAACCACTCCCGCCCCAAGCACAAGAACAGAAAGAGTAATGAGCGCCCATTGAGAAAGAGTGGGTACTAATGCTGCGCCTGTAACTTCTATAAGATTGGTGTAAACCGGATTTGCTCCGTCTGTTCCTGTAAAATCATGCTTTTTAGTATAGACGGAAGTAAATGGATTGAACTGAAATATAACACCAAATCCGACAACTCCTCCTCCTGTTCCTCCATCATAAGTCATTCCATAGAGGTTTCCGTCCGATGCCAGCATTAACGAGCCATCAGGATTTTGCCCGTTTACGCCTGCAAAATCAAGCTTTTTGGTATAAGTAGAGGTAAGCGGATTGAACTGAAATAATGTACCATCTCCAAAGCCACTTCCTCCACTTCCTCCTTCCCAAGTCATTCCATACAGGTTTCCATCCAATGCCTGGGCTAAGGAGCCGTTAGGACGATACCCGTCAAATTGACTAAATTCAAACTTTTTAGCATATGCGGAGGTAGCCGGATTGAACTGAAATATAACACCATTGCCGGTCGTTCCTCCTTTTTCAGTCATACCATATAGGTTTTGCGCGGAAACAAGAGTTGGCAGGATGAAGCTTGCAAATAGCAACAAGGTTGCTGCTGTAAGTAAAATTTTAGTTTTCATAGTTTTTCTTTTTCAAATATTGTGAATAAAAAAAATCGCGTTGCTTTTTATAAAAAGACAAAACGGCAAGTATATGTCGGGTTACAGATTAGCAATCTACAGCGATTAATACATTTTTTCTTTTTGTTTAATGCATTTTACCAAAGAAACAAACAATAATCCTGATATACAAGCCTTTTTGAAAATAAAAGGATGGGTGTTCTTCGGCTCATTTATTCCTTCACGAACTTCCCTAACCACTTGTCGTTTTCGTAGATAACCTCCACAAAGTAAATTCCGGACGGCAGTGCGGAAACATCAATCCTGGTTTCCTTGTTCATATTTCCCGTTTCGGGTTGTTGAGTATATATCATCTCTCCGAGTACATTAAAGATCACGGCTTTTTCAACTCTTTCCCGATTACCATCATAACTAATTCTTAATTCCTTTGAAGCCGGATTTGGATAAATGCTGATACTCTTGCTTTGCCTTATGTTCTCAACCGCCAAAACTTCTGATAGTGACCGTCTCCACACTCCATTTTCATTAGACTGCGTTCCTGCATAAATATATGAATCGTTTACAGCCAGCGAAGTAATTAAGCATCCGGGATAAACAGTCAAGCCACTATTAACCGCCGTCCAGGTGCTTCCATTGTTCGTCGTTAAATATACGCCTCTCTCATTCGTGCCTGCAAAAATGTTTGAGCCGCTTGCAGCAAGTGAAATGCCTGTAGTTTTTGGCAAGCCGCTGTCAACAGCAGTCCAGCTGCTTCCATTGTTCGATGATAAAAATACACTCCCATTCAACGTTCCTGCAAAGATGTTTGAACCGCTCGCCGTTAAGCAATAAATAACTGAATCGGTTATCCCGTTATTAACCGCTGTCCAGCTGCTTCCGTTGTCAGTTGATAAAAACACACCGCCGCCAAAAGTTCCCGCAAAGATGTTTGAGCCGCTTATTGTCAATGAAGAGATGATAGAATCTTTTAAGCCATTATTAACTTCCTTCCAGCTTGCGCCATTGTCTGATGATAAGAACACGCCGTTCACCAGTGTTCCTGCAAAGATGTTTGTATCGTTTATAACTAATGAAACGATGCCATAGCCTGACAAACCATTGTTAGCTGCCGTCCAGCTGGTGCCACCGTTTGAAGATCTAAACACACCATGACCGGAGGTGCCTGTAAAAATATTTGAATCCCTGATGGCGATGGAAAGGATGAATGTATCCGTTCCCAGGCCATTATTAATTTCCGCCCAACTGTTTCCATTGTCATTGGATACTAATACTCCTCTTTGATATGTTCCTGTAAAGATGTTTGATCCGCTATCGGCAAGGCAACTGACGTTTCCTCCGGAAACGCCGAGGACCTGCTCCCATTGCGCGCTTGCTGAAAAGGTGCAGATTAAAATTGACAGGATGATGTAAACGGGAAAAGTAATTTTTTTCATGTCCGATTTATTTATTCAAAGATAACCATAATAACATGCCGCGCCGGTGACATAACAGCCGAAAAAATGTTAACGATAATCCGTATCAAATATTTGATTTACTTTTACGTTACTCAGTCGGATAATAGTGTTTCGAATAGTAAACTTTATCTTTATCCTATGACATGTAAGTTACTTCACGTCACTTTTACTGCCATTCTTTTTATCACCTCTTCCGGTTGCGCTATATATGCTCAATCGTCGCCCTCCGTTGCTCCTGATGACTGGATACTCAACACGGGCAAAAGCGATGAGTTTAATGGCTCAACTCTTGATAGTTCAAAGTGGTGGACAATAGATGCCTGCTTTTACACAGACAGCATCCGTCATGGGTTTAACGGCGGTGAAGGCGCCTTTTACAGATCACAAAATGTTTCCGTAAGCAACGGCAACCTGGATTTAACGGTTGATTATAATCCTGATTCGCTTACCTATTCTTATCCCTGCCTTCATTATCATTCCTATCCGTTTAATTCAGGCGGTGTAGTAACTGCCCTTGTCAACGAAGGGCCTGATATTGGAGTAAGCGGAGGTTATTCTTACGGATTTTATGAGATGCGTGCGCAGTTGCCCGGGTACTATGACAGCACAGGTAAATCTGTCGGCTATGGATTTTATCCAACCTTTTGGATTGCTTACCAACATGCAATAAATGGCTGCGTTATAAAGCATGACGAAGTGGACATTTTAGAACCTTTTGCAACACAATATTATGATGCCAGAACCAACGTTGCCGGTGTGTGGGACGAAGAAGGCAATTGCGCTATTCATAAACCGATACAGGATTCCGTGAGAAGCGCTACTCCTTTATTTGACGGGTATCATACCTTCGCTCTGATGTTGTTGCCGTATAAATTTATTTTATACATGGATGGTCAGCCTTTTTATTCTGCCGACACCTTAACTTCTCCGGGCCTGGCACATAGTATAAACATGGCTCCCTACTTAGGCGTGAACATGTCTTTGGGGATGGGGGGGTACGATTATAACTCCCATCCTCGCCCGGACGCTCCCTTTCCCGAGCACATGTTGATTGACTATTTCAGGTATTACCAGTTAAATCCGGACTTCTTCCATGATAATATTATTTTCCAAAATACACCCAATCCATTCACAGGCAATACAGTAATTCCATACAGTGTTGACAATAAATCATCCACTTCATTCATCAACATTTACAACACAATTGGCAAGAAGGTAAAGTCCGTGAAGTTGACTGAAAAAGGAAATTCAAGAATCGTTCTTGATCATACCGGGTTACCTTCAGGCATCTATTTATATACCCTCGTGGTTGATGACAAGATAATCGGCACAAAGAAATTAGTTGTTTTTTAATAACACAACTTCATTTACGAATACGAATAACACGATTCGTATATTCGTATTCGTAGATGTTACTTCTCCATCTCCTTTTGAATTCCTACTTTTCGACCTTCTTAAATCGTGAAACACATTTTATAAAACAGGACATAGAAGATGATGCATCAGTTAGCAGCAGGCATTGACATTGGCGGCACCAACACCCGCTTCGGCCTTGTTGACAAAAATGGAAAAATCCATTTCAAAGATTCCCTCCTCACCACCGACTTCCCTGACCCAAAAGATTTAGTCAACGCAGTATCAGAAAAAATACTTTCTTTCTCTAACCCGAAACAACAAACAACAAACTTCAAACTTCTCGGCGTCGGCATCGGCGCGCCAAACGGAAACTACCTGAAAGGCACCATTGAATTTGCGCCTAACCTGAAATGGAAAGGCATTATTCCGCTTGCCAAACATTTCAACGAGAAGCTAAACGTCCCTGCCCTGCTCACCAACGATGCTAAAGCTGCTGCTCTCGGCGAAATGCAATTTGGCGGAGCAAAGGGAATGAAGGATTTTATTTTCATCACGCTTGGCACTGGGCTTGGAAGCGGCATTCTCGCCAACGGTGAATTAATATACGGACACGATGGTTTTGCAGGAGAGCTTGGCCACACCATTATCATTCAGCATGGCAGGCAATGCGGCTGCGGAAGGAAAGGCTGCCTGGAACAATATTGCTCAGCCACAGGAATTGTGAAAACATATTTTGATATTCTGAAAAGTGAAAACCCGCATGCAACGGATGAGCTTGACACGAGCATCATAAACGCCAAATACATCTACGAGCAGGCGCTGTCAGGCAATGAAGCTGCCTTCTATGCTTTCAACTACACCGGTGAATTACTTGGCTATGCCCTTGCCAACAGCGTTACCTACACAAGCCCCGAGGCCATCTTTCTTTCAGGAGGACTGGCACAGGCAGGCGAGTTGATTTTTAATCCAACTATCCTTAGCTTTGAAAAAAATCTGTTACCCATATATAAGCATAAAAACAAAATAAAGATCCTTCCCTCTTCGCTTCAGGAAGATGACGCCGCTATACTTGGCGCCGCTTCCTTAATCTGGCAAAACCCTAAACCCTAAACTGTAAACCCTAAACCTTAGTTAACATGACAACCAGAAGAACCTTCGTAAAACTATCAGCCATGAGCGCTGCATTATTTTCCGTCACTAAATCATTTAGCAAAAGCCTATCCGCTGCAGGCGAAGGAACCAAGCCCGTCGTGCTTTCCACATGGAAGCATGGAGTGGCTGCCAACGAAGGCGCATGGAAAGTTCTTTCGTCCGGCGGAAGAGCGTTGGATGCTGTGGAGCAGGGAGTGATGGTGACGGAATCGGATATTAAAAACCTGAGCGTGGGCCTGTGGGCATTGCCTGACCGCGACGGCCACGTAACCCTCGACGCCTGCATCATGGATGAAAAGAGCAATTGCGGTTCTGTATGCTTTCTCCAGCATATCAAGCACCCAATCTCTGTCGCAAGGATGGTGATGGAAAAAACGCCGCATATCATGTTAGCCGGTGAAGGCGCATTGAAATTTGCTTTGGACAATGGCTTCACCAAAGAAACCTTCGACCGATCTCCCGAAGCAGATGCAGCATGGAAAGAGTGGCTCAGGAAATCGGAATACAAGCCCATCATCAACTTCGAAAATCATGACACCATCGGCATGATCGCTCTTGATGCAAGCGGCAACCTCTCCGGCTCCTGCACCACCAGCGGGCTTTCATACAAGATGCACGGGCGCGTAGGCGATTCACCCATCATCGGCGCATCATTATTTGTGGACAATGAAGTGGGCGCTGCCACTGCCACAGGCGTCGGCGAAGAAGTGATCCGCATTTGCGGAAGCCATACCATCGTAGAGATGATGCGTGCCGGACATTCGCCGGAAGAGGCTTGCAGAATAGCATTGGAACGAATTAAGAAAAGCCCGAAGAACCTTAAAGACATGCAGATCGGTTTCCTCGCCATCAACAAGCACGGAGAATCCGGAGCGTATGCTTTACACAAAGGTTTTAATTATGTAGCGTATTCTGCGAATAACAACAACCAACTAATAGATTCGAAGTTTTTGCTGGATTAAATGGAACACGGATCGTCATGATAATTATGATTTATTATGATTTTATCTGCGTTAATCATCATCAATCATAATAATCCGCGTTCTATTGTTTTCACGTATTCACATGAGTCCGCATAAACTCATCCACAGAAAATTTCCCCGATCCGAACACAAGAAAAAACAACAGCAACCCGAGAATAAGAATGCTGAAGCTCAGTTCGGAGTTGATGGAATAAAAGCCCGTGCTTGAATTCACGAAGACGATGGCGCCAAGCAGTATCGGAATCTGCACCAGCACTGCGCCGCGTGTGATCAGCCCGATGATAATGAGAAACCCTCCCACCAGGTGAGCCAGCGCCACCCAATGCGCGAAGAACAACGAATAAAGAGTAAACCTGCTGTTAGCAAGCATTTCGTGCAGGGCATCGGTGTTTTGAATGAAGGCAAGCCCTTTGAAGAAAATAATTAAACCCAGCAGCACGCGAATAACCGCTAACCACTTACTTTGATGGGCATCACCCCACGCTTCAACTCTTTTGAATACATTCATGGCAGTTCGTTTTTAAAGGTGAAACATAAACTTTTCAAAGTGCAAAGGTTACGAAAAAAATGTGAGAAAAGCAAATAATAGAACACGAATGACACGGATATGACGGATAATCACCGGTTAAATCCATGCTAAATCTGTTGCATCCGTGTGCCATTCAGAAATTCAATTTATTGATTATCTCTTTCTCCGTCGGCGCCAAAGGATAAACTTTGTTAGTATGCAACCACAACGAGTTGATCTCATAACAAAGGTTGTCAATATGCAAACACGATGTGTTGATCTCATAACACACTTTGTCATGATGCAAACACGATGAGTTGATCTCACAACACACTTTGTCATCATGCAAACACAATGAGTTGATCTCACAACAAACTTTGTCACGATGCAAACACGACGTGTCATGATCATGACACACTTTGTCATGACACTGACACAACAAATTGATCTCACAACTGTACCTTCCTAAAAAAACCTT
>PLYJ01000067.1 GCA_003151745.1 Bacteroidota bacterium | reverse complement strand
TTAACTTAACGACATTGATAAAGGGAGATATTTTTTACCTAACTAATAACTTAACAACTCAATTACTGCCCAACTGCCGGCTGCTGGCTTCCCACTTGCTTATATATGGTTGCTTTTACAAGAGTTCTTCATAATAAGCTGGAAGAGCAATTAAAGCGGCTTTTAATTGATGAAAATAATGTGTTGAAGCAGAAAGAAGCCGGCATACAAGTTACTCATCTGCATGTTGAAACGCTCAAGAGCTTTATTATCAAATACAAGTTCAAAAGCGTAAAAGAAGAAATAAAGTTTTTCAAGGAAATAAAACCTCTTTTCTTCAGCAAGCTGATTTTCTATGTAAAGAGCTTCAACATTGAAACCAGGAAGCCCAACGGCAGCGACAAAGCGCAGAAGCGCTATTACAAAAATGAATTGAACCGCCTGCAGCGTTATTTTGATAACAACCTTGAATTCTATCAATACTACAGGATGCAATCCACATTTCTCGATGAGAAATATTTCAGGCGCGGCAAATTCGATATACGCCTCAACCTCGATACCTTTTTTTTTGAATCAGATCCACGCTTCAGTTCCAGCCATGATTTTAAAGTTTCAAAGATTCTTGCAAACGATTTACTGGCTATCTATCTAAAAGCAGAAATAACATTGCTCGATAGAAAGGAAGATTTTGCAGACAAGCCGCAGCGCCTGCCCGATGAAAAGCTTACCTGGTCTGATTCAAAAACTTCATTGATAGAGCTTATATATTCCTTACACTCCTCAGGCGCTTTCAATGCCGCCAATGCAGATATTAAAACTATCGCATCCCACTTTGAAATAATTTTCAATATAGACCTCGGTGATTTTTATCGCACCTGGTTAGAAATAAAAGAACGCAAGTCATCCCGCACAAAATTCTTAGATTCGCTCAAATCAAACCTCATCCGAAAAATGGATGAGACTGATGAAAAATAAACTTATGTCTAAAGCCAAAAGAAAATTCAAATTTAAACCCGCCCACGTTAAACATCTTGCAGGCGATGTGGCTGTTTCGCTTTTTCCATCCAATTCAAATGACCCGGGTGAAATAATGACAGGGAACTTCCCTTCCATTTCATCCTACATTGCTAACTCATTAAAGGAAGGGAATAGGTAAATAAGTTGATTAAGGTTATTAAGGGCATTACTAATTACCTTAGTTATCTCAATTACCTTAATCCCTAAAACAACTACATTTGTCTTTTAAAATTCATTCAAAATGAAACAGGAAGTTATTGCTGAAAAGGATTACGGCATTGCAGAAATGCTGAAAGCATTAGGCGTTAAGGATGTCAACAAAGGAGCTTCTACAGGCACGAAGTGGCTTGACACAAAAGGCGAGATCATTGAATCGTATGCTTCGGCTGACGGAGCATTGATTGGAAAGATACAGCAGGCAACAAAAGATGATTATGAAACAATCATCAAGACTGCGGAGGAAGCATTTAAAACATGGCGCATGATTCCTGCTCCTAAACGAGGAGAAGTGGTGAGGCAGATTGGAGATCAATTACGCAAATACAAAGAGCCGCTTGGCAAGCTTGTTTCCTACGAGATGGGTAAGATTTACCAGGAAGGCCTGGGCGAAGTGCAGGAAATGATTGACATCTGCGACTTCGCTGTTGGCTTATCCCGGCAGCTCAATGGTTTCACCATGCACAGCGAGCGTCCGAAGCATCGTATGTACGATCAATATCATCCGCTTGGCATTGTTGGTATTATTTCTGCATTTAACTTTCCGGTTGCCGTGTGGTCGTGGAATGCCATGCTGGCAATGGTTTGCGGAGATGTAGTTGTTTGGAAACCCAGCTCAAAAGTGATGCTGTGCGCAATTGCCGTTCACAATATTATTGCTGATGTTTTGAAAAACAATCATGTACCGGAAGGAGTTGTCAATCTGGTTGCAGGCGGTTCAAAGTATGTAGGAGATAATTTCTTAGCGGATAAAAGAGTTCCGCTAATTTCTGCAACGGGCTCTACGCGCATAGGCAAGCGTGTCGGAGCGATAGTAGGCGAGCGCCTCGGAAGAAGCTTGCTCGAACTCGGCGGTAACAATGCCATCATCATCACAGAGCATGCTGATCTTGACATGGCGCTTCGTGCAGTCTTATTTGGTGCAGTCGGCACTGCCGGCCAGCGCTGCACTTCAACGCGACGATTGATCATTCATGAATCTGTTTATGAAATTTTCAAGACGAAATTGCTGAATGCTTATAAGCACATTCACATCGGTCATCCGCTTGATTCAAAAACATTGGTTGGTCCGTTGATTGATAAAGATGCTGTGAAAATATTCACAGATGCCATTGAGCGTGTGAAGAAAGAAAATGGAAAGATTATATACGGCGGCGAAATATTAAATAGCGAAGGTTATGAAAGCGGTTGCTATGTGCGCCCTGCTATCGCTGAAGTAAAAGGCAATCTGCAAATTGTCTGCGATGAAACATTCGCCCCCCTGCTCTACCTGATGAAATACAAAACCATAGATGAAGCGATTGCCCTTCACAACGATGTGCCGCAAGGATTGTCCTCTTCTATCTTTTCAAGAAACATGCTGGAGACAGAAAAGTTTCTTTCGCATGAAGGCAGCGACTGCGGCATTGCCAATGTAAACATCGGAACCTCAGGCGCTGAGATCGGCGGCGCTTTTGGTGGCGAAAAAGAATCCGGCGGCGGGCGCGAATCCGGCAGCGACGCATGGAAGGTATATATGCGCAGGCAAACAAACACCATCAACTTCGGAACAGAATTGCCGCTGGCACAGGGAATAAAGTTTGATGTTGAATAATGTGCGGATATGTAAATGTGAAAATGTGCAGATGAACGTAATGAAGTACCATCTCAGTAAATTCAAAGCATCGAATTATCAGATTCCTGAATCCGCACATCTGCACATCCGCACATCTGCACATCAATTTTTCATCTTTATTGTATTAATATGCCTTAATGCCTGTTCTGAAAGCAATAAGCAAAACATCGCGCCTTTATTTGATCTGAAAAAGTATTTTGAATCTCAAATTACTTTGCTGAAACAATCGAATCCTCAGGTTCAAAAATTAGTTATTCAAAACGGACAAGCGGAAAGCAAGGACATGGAGATAGCGGATTGGAGCATGGAATTAAAACCATTCCTTGAATCCGACATCAGTAAACCCGCGCTGAGAAACAGTTACAGGGTTGATACGGCAGATGCTTCCATCTCTGCTTGTCATGTAGTGTATGTTGCCATTGATTCATCGCAGTCAGTACGCAAAGTAGATTTGATAACCAATAAAAACGCAATTACCCAAATTGCCATTCAGAAGAATACAGGAAGCCGGCTATTGCAATCCACGCAATCACTTACATGGACTACAGGTGTTGGCTATGTCATTTCAGGCAATCAAACAATTACTTTAGGAAAGGAAAATGAGTACGCGATTAAAGTTACCTTTCTGAAATGAAAAAGAAAACGGTTGTTCTTTTTTTCCTGTTTTCAATTTTCAATAGTGTATTTGCGGAAGCACAATTACCAACAGGAATGTGGCGCGCTACACTGACTTTGAATGACAGCACGGAACTCCCATTCAACTTTGAAGTTATTAAGCGTCATGATTCAACGCTCGTTGAAATCATCAATGCAAAAGAGCGCATTGAGATGAATGACCTTACCCTGAAAGGAGATTCGCTCATCATGCACTCCCCTTTCTTTGATTCTGAAATCAGGGCAAAGCTTTCTGACAACAGGCTTACAGGCAGCTACATTAATTATGCAAGAAAAAAGGATAATGTGATTTCGTTTTCCGCGCAGCGGAATCTTCGCTACCGTTTTCATGAACATGATTCGTCCTCCTTAAATATCACAGGGCGTTACCTGGTGCAGTTTGCAAGTGATGATGCTGAATCAAAAAATTCAATCGGTGAGTTTGTGCAGAAAGGACGTCACGTGGAAGGAACCATACTGACAACATCAGGTGACGACCGCTATCTTGAAGGAACGATGCAGGGGCACAAGCTTTTCCTTTCCTGCTTCGATGATTCGCACGCTTTTCTTTTTATGGCTGATTGCAAAAAGGATGGTTCGATGAAGGGAGATTATTATTCCGGCAAACATTTTCATGACACATGGATTGCGATGTGCAACGATACGGTACATCTCCCTGACCCTTCCACATTTGCAGCTTTGAAAAAAGGAGTTGATCATTTTGAATTCAGTTTCCCTGATGCTGACAGCAACATGATTTCTTTTCCGAACGATACCTATAAAAATAAAGTAGTCATCCTTCAGATCATGGGCACATGGTGTCCCAACTGCCTGGATGAAACCATGTTCCTGTCGAAATTCTACAAAGACAATAAAGCAAGAGGAGTAGAAATTGTTGCTCTTGATTTTGAACGGATCCCTGAGCTTAAAAAAGCAAGCGCTAACATCAAACGGTTGCAACATCGTCTCGATATTCAATATCCTGTTCTGTTTGCAGGCGGCACTTCACAGGAAGAAAAAGAAAAAGCAATCCCGCAGCTTACACGAATATTTTCTTTTCCAACCACCATCTTCATTGATAAGCACGGAAAGGTAAGAAAGATAGATTCCGGCTATACAGGCCCTGCCACGAACGAACATTACACTGCATTTGTCAAGGAATTTAATTCCGTTGTAACTGAATTATTGAATGAAAATTAAGCTTGCATCATGGAACTCGATCTGAAAAATATTGTCACCGTCTCCGCCATCCTCTTTACAGTGATTGATGTTATTGGTTCTGTGCCTGCCATCTTAGCAGTGCGGACAAAGGTCGGCCACATCAAAGCAGGAAAGACAACCTGGGTCGCTCTTTTTATCATGGTCGGGTTTTTATTTTTCGGCGAATACATTTTAAAATTCCTCGGTGTTGATGTTGCTTCGTTCGCTATTGCCGGTTCGCTGGTGTTGTTCTTTCTTGCATTGGAAATGATCCTCGGCATTAAGCTGTATAAAGATGAGCTGCCGGAAACAGCATCTGTTATTCCTATTGCCTTCCCGTTGATTGCCGGCACAGGAACGATGACTACGCTGCTTTCACTTCGCTCTGTATATAACATCGAAACCATCATCATCGCCATCATCCCCAATGCCATCGTCGTTTATTTTGTTCTTCGTAATCTTGGTGGTATAGAAAAGCTGTTAGGCCCTGCAGGAATCAACATTGTGAGAAAGGTTTTCGGCATTGTGCTATTGGCTATTGCGATTAAGCTTTTCAGAAACAATGTACATATATAAGCTAAGCAATGGCTAAACCAAAGTTTTACGTTGTATGGAAAGGGCGGAGGACAGGAGTTTTTAGTTCATGGGATGAATGTAAAGCGCAAGTTCACGGATTTCCAGGAGGGACTTATAAATCTTTTAAAACACGACAATTAGCAGAAGAAGCTTTGAAAAGTTCAAGCAAGAATTACATTGGTCATGACACATTTGAAACTGAATTAACAGAAGGACAACTTGCTAAAATCGGCAAACCAATATTAGAAAGTATTTCAGTTGACGGCGCATGGAACACATCAACTGGAGTTGTCGAGTATCAGGGAGTACATACTAAAACGAAGAAAATTATTTTTAGAAAAGGACCATACCATGATGGTACTAACAACATTGTTGAGTTTTTAGGAATTGTTCATGCTCTTGCGTACTGTAAACAAAAAAAAATGTTTCTCCCAATTTATTCTGACAGCAGAAATGCAATTGGTTGGGTACGTGACAAAGAAGCAAGAACTAACCATCCAAGAAGAGAATCAAATAAAGCATTATTTGAACTTCTTGACAGGGCAATTAAATGGCTGAATGAAAACACTTACGAGAATCGAATATTAAAATGGGAAACAAAAGCATGGGGTGAGAATCCTGCTGATTTTGGAAGAAAATAATTATTAACAAGATGAGTTTGCCGTTGCCGCATCTTTCGGCTCACACCTTCATGCGGACACAGCATACGAAAGCGGAAACAAATAAACCCGCTTTCCTCACACAGGACTAACATCTGAACCGGATTCCACAAAACGCACCGGCATTTTGCCACGGCGGCAGACTGCTTTCATGAAGCGACACGCCACTTCATCAAGGTGGTGAGTAACCTTAACGAAACGGCGTACCACTTCAACAAGGCGGTGCGTAACTTTTGTGAAGCGGTGCACCATTTTATTGTGGCGGTGCGTAACTTTTATGAAACGGCATACCACTTCGTTATGGCGGTGCGTAACTTCAATGAAACGGCATACCACTTCAACAAGGCGGTGCGTAACCTTCATGAAACGGCATGCCACTTCATCGAAGCGGTGCACCACTTTTACGTGGTGGTGCGTCGTTTTTGGGTGAAATATGGAAAATTTGTGTTAAAATGAGGGGTTGGTGGGATTGGAAGAGGGAAACAGGGTAAAAAGATGATAAAAGATAAATGAGCTATAATTGTCTCAGTTAAATATCAAAAACACGAAATTTCTATAAAACTACCGTCCAATAGGTTTCAGCCCGCTATTTTTCAATCGTGTTTCTATGTACTTTTTCAACTCGTCAAAAGACATATTTTGAGTATCAACGCTTATTTTGTTGCGTATTTCGCGCATCATCTTCACTGCGTCATAAGTCTTTTCTTTCTTTTTAGCTTCCATAATTGACAAGTTCTAAAGGGCTTCTGATTTCAAGCGTTGCAAAACCTATGCGCAAATTTACTGAATTATATCCTTTTATCCTATCAAGGTTTACAATATGCTTAAAATTCCAACTTGCTAAAACATCTGACTGAAACTCCTGACAGGTAGGAATTCTCCTGTCAGGTTTACAAATATGAAACCCAACAGGAACTGCGTAACCGGTCGGGTGCTGTGCTTAAAGTTAGTAATTATATTATATCTTCTTGGGGAATTCTTGAATAGAAATGAGCTATTTTATCTCTTAGTTCTTGTCTCATCGGGACAGTTAATTGAAAAACCTTAGACTTAGTTAAGTCGGTTCCATTTCTTTTTATTTTATCACAAGAAATGCGATAAGTGTTTTTGAAGTCAATCATGTATTGTCTCGTTTCTCTGTATTTGACCTTATCTTTTTCGCTTGGGAAATAAGGAGAAAATATTTCATGTTCTCCAAATACAAAATTATCAAGAAACGAATATGTAAAACCTTCACCCTCTCTTTTTTTCTTTTCATCCAGTGGCAATTTATCCCACACTTCAGGTGGCAAAGTCTGTTGAGGCGTCATTCTCCTGTTTATATTTGTCATATCGGAGGAAAAATAAGGATTATCAAAAAAACTCTTTTTAAGTTTTATGAGAGGAGAAAGTAAAATAGTAGAATCGCCAATGGAACAACAAGGCGACAACACAACAACGAAGTCGGGATTTAAAATTTCAATTTGATAATCTGAATGAGGGATTACTGTAAACGGTTCAGTAATTTTAGGGGAAGCAACAATATAGCCCCTTAAAACATCTCCGAACCGCAACAAATCATATTTTAACGATGTCTCGTAGAAGGTCATTTACTATCACTGTCCTCATAGAACTTATCTACATCGTGATATCCTTGAGGCATTGATAGTTTTTGATCTATGCTCATGAAATCTTTTTTCTCAGATATCTCAACTATTCCTACAAACTTATCATCTTCTGTTAATTGTAATATAGCAGAAAATGCTCCCATATTTACTGTGATATTTTTAAGTCTTGGAGGGAAAGTAGTGTTTCCTGTCTGATCGTCAAATATGTAGTTTTCCATGATTTATATATTTTTTTGTTTCATATAATTAATTAAACCTTCACCAATACTCTTTTCAAATTCCTCGGAAATTATTTCATGTAAAGCATCGGCAGTCTCCAAATACTTATCAGGAGTTATATTTGTTTTTGATGCATCATAGTCAAGCAAAACTTGCTTTGGATTAACCAATGAATTTATTGCCTCCGTAAATCGTAACGTATAATTATCTTTTATATTGGATACTATTGTAAAATTTGATTGCTGTATTTTAGATAATGGGAATCTTGAAAATGGCATACCGATTTTATAGTATTTATTAAATTCTTCTTCTCCGCCTGTTGGAAAAGGACAAGTATTAATATATCTTAATCCTATTCTATCAATACGCGGGATACTTACTATCTCTATAAATTTGCCAATAGCAAAAATTATCATTTCTCTAAACTTTTCGCCACCTTCGTTGTTATATGTCTTGTGAACTGTTGAGGAAATAGTAATAGAATTATTGATAACATGCAATGTATAATTATCTTCAGACTTAAATTCCCAAATCATTGCATCAGCCGTGGGCGCCTGGTTGGCTTTGTTTATATCTTCTGCTTTAACTTGCTGACCGGCTACAAAAAAATTTATGCTTTTCCTTGATAATAGAGCTGAAGCCGGGAACTTATCAAAAATTGCTTTTTGAAAATCCCCTATTTTACTTTCAATATAAAATAGAGCTGGGAATCTTATTTCGAGAGTGACCGATTGAATAGTAGGATTATCAAATATCTCCCTCATCTAAGGATAAAAAGTGTTTAAGGTGTAAGCTTATATAAAAAACAAAAATATGAAAAAATTTTAAGTCGCTACGGTATTTTTAACGAAAGGTTATAATTTAACCCTATTTTAACACAAAATGCTCATAATGCGCTCATCTTCAATCATATTAATTTTTTCAAAATAAGCTTGCCTCAAATATTTTTCAAAATACTTGACTTGTACGTATTTTGTGAAACGCAAACCCCGCCGAGGTCACCATCTATATAGTTCACAAATAAACATATCTTAGCGGAGTAATCTGTTAAGGGAAACCTCGTCGGAGTTACAAATAATGGATTTTCGTTCTTAATGCCATCAATGCGCTTCCAGCCAGTTCTTCCCAGTTCCCATGCCCACTTCCACAGGCACTTTTAGCTGCAATGCTGTTTTCATTCTGTTTAGTACAAGCGCTTTCACTTCTTCCACTTCTTCTTTCAATACATCAAACACCAACTCATCATGCACCTGCAGAAGCATTTTGGATTTTGTTTTTTTCTTCTGCAAGTCATTGTGAATATTGATCATGGCAATCTTAATCATATCGGCAGCGCTGCCCTGTATGGGTGCATTGATGGCATTGCGTTCAGCAAAGCCGCGCACCGTGGCGTTGGCGGAATTGATGTCGCGCAAATATCTCTTTCGCCCCATGATGGTTTCTACATATCCTTTTTCACGCGCGCTTTCAATGCTCTTGTCCATGTATTCTCTTATCTGCGGATATTGCATGAAATAATTATCAATAATTCCTTTTGCCTCCGAACGCGGAATGTTCAACCGCTCGGAAAGACCGAAGGCAGAGATGCCGTAGATGATTCCGAAGTTCACCATCTTGGCATTGCGGCGCATATCGCCCGTTACTTCAGTCAGTGGCACACTATAGACCTTTGAAGCGGTGGAAGCATGAATGTCTTCGCCGCTCTTAAATGCTTCAATCATTCCTTTATCCTGGCTTAGCTCTGCGATGATGCGAAGTTCAATCTGCGAGTAATCGGCGGAAAGCAAAACGTATTTATTATTTCTTGGAATAAATGCTTTTCGTATTTCTCTGCCGCGCTCTGTTCGAATCGGAATGTTTTGCAGGTTTGGGTTATCCGAGCTCAATCTTCCCGTCACTGCCACCACCTGGTTATAGGAAGTGTGAATCCTTCCTGTGCGCGGGTTAATCATCTCAGGCAAGGAATCCACGTACGTGTTCTTCAACTTCACTAGCTCACGGTAGTCGAGAATTTTTTTAATGATGGGATGCTTGCTTTCCAATTTGCTCAGCACATCTTCACTGGTGGAGTATTGCCCCGTTTTTGTTTTCTGCGGCTTCTCTACAATCTTTAATTGCTCAAACAGCACTTCGCCCACCTGTTTCGGTGATGACACATTGAATTTTGTTTCTGCAAAATCCTGTATTTCCTTTTCCGCTTTTGCAATATCGGTTGTCAACTCCTTTGACAATACTTTCAATGCATCTTTATCAACGTTAATGCCTTCCGCCTCCATGGCTGCAAGAACAGGCACAAGAGGAATTTCTATTTCTTCAAAAAGCTTTTGTACGCCTGCCTGCTTCAGCTTCGGTTCAAATTTATCTTTCAGCTGTAGGGTGATATCTGCATCTTCAGCTGCATATTCCGAAATCGTTTCAATGGGAACATCGCGCATGCTCTGCTGATCTTTTCCTTTCTTGCCGATCAGCGTTTCGATGGATACAGGCGAGTAGTTCAAATAGATCTGCGCCAGCGCATCCATGCTGTGGCGCATCTCCGGCTGAATGAGGAAATGCGCAATCATCGTATCAAATATTTTTCCTTTGATTTCGATTTCATACCACTTGAGCATAGCCAGATCGAATTTTACATTCTGCCCGATCTTATCGATGCGTGTATCGGCAAAAACATCTTTGAACTCACTGACAATCTTCTGCGCATCATTAAACTTTGCAGGTATAGGTATATAATATGCTTCATGCGGCTTAAACGAAAACGACATGCCCACCAACTCTGCAAGGTTCACATCCACTCCTGTTGTCTCCGTATCGAAGCAGAAAAACTTTTGTTTAGCCAAATCAGCCGCCAGCTTCTTCACCTTCTCCGGTGTGTCAACAACATGATATATATGTTTAACCGAATGAATTGTTTCATGTGGAGCATTGCTTTGACCTTCTTCAATAGAAGGAGAAGCCTCACTGCCTTCAGCAATTACTTCCAGTACTTCTTCTTTTTCCTTTTCTGAAACATCTTGTCCGAACAAGCTAACCTGCGTACTGTTTTTCGCAGAGGCTTTCTTGCCCCCCTCTCCTAAAGGAGAGGGGCTGGGGGTGAGGTTCTCTCCCAACACCTTCGACGCAATATTCCTGAACTCCAGCTCAGCAAACAATTCACGCAGGGCCTCTTTATTCGGGTCATGCAATTTCAATTCATCGAGAGAAACTTTAAGAGGCACATCAATCAAAATTGTTGCAAGGCGTTTGCTCTGTACGGCCTTGTCTTTGTTCGCCTCTACTTTCTCCTTTAGCTTTCCTTTAAGTTCAGCGATGTGCTCCAATAAATTTTCCACCGAACCGAATTGCTTCACCAGCGCCATAGCCGTCTTTTCGCCTACGCCGGGAATACCGGGAATATTGTCTACGCTGTCTCCCATTAACCCTAAAATATCTTTCACCTGGTCCACACGCTCAATATCCCATCGAGCGCACACTTCTGCAATGCCCATCACCTGGGCGCCCTTTCCGAAACTTGCCGGCTTATATATAAAGGTATGCTCGTCCACCAACTGCCCGAAATCTTTATCCGGCGTCATCATGTAGGTGTCAAAACCTTTTTTCTCCGCCAGCTTGGCAAGCGTACCGATCACGTCATCTGCTTCGTACCCGTCCATGGCAAGCACCCGGATATTAAATGCCTCGCACAGCTTCTGCACATAAGGAATTGCCAAAGCAAGGTCTTCCGGAATTTCCTGCCGGTTGGCCTTATATTCTGTAAACTCTTCGTGGCGCGCCGTGGGAGCCTGTGTGTCAAACACCACAGCAATATGCGTGGGCTTTTCTTTATTCAACACTTCCAGCAGGGTATTGGTGAATCCGAAGACAGCTGAAGTGTTTTGGCCTTTGCTGTTGATGCGGTGATTGTTGCTGAAAGCAAAGTAAGCGCGATAGATCAATGCCATCGCATCGAGAAGGAAAAGTTTTTTTTGTTCAGGCATAGGGGTTGTAGAAATTGAAATTGAATGTGTGAAATTAGGAAATACACTTCAATGCATCACGTGCTTTTTAACACTACCCCTTATTTTTGCTTAAAATAGCGTACATTCTTCTCTCATTATCTGTTGCACTCTGCCTTTATGGCATATTTTTTTAATTACATATTTCCAAAAATCGAATATTATGAAAAAAATACACAATTTACTCCTTATTGTCTTGCTGGTGACGGCAAGCTGCGGTTCAAGCAACAACACCGACACTAATTCAAATTCAACAACAGTGGACAGCACAAGTTACAAGCAGACCACGGATAAAGTGCAGATGAATGATACGACGCAAATGAGAACGGATAGCATGCACAGCACGATTCGTTCTGATAGCACGCATCATTAAAATAGGCGCAATAGGGGAATTAAAATGGGAAGAGGGAATTATTTTCCTCGATTTAATGTCCTGCTGCTTACGATTCTGTGGCATGGTATTTTAATAACAAAAGCAGAGTAGCGATAATTTGCTTAGGAAAAATTCGAAAGAGAAATCTTTAAAATAAGTCCTCATCACTTGACCGGGTAACCCGAAAAAGAAAAGCAAATAATCGAAGTCAACCTCCGCTAAAACGGGGGTTGACTTTTTTAAAGCTGGGCACACAGTTGAACGGTACGCTTTTTTACTGTTTATGTAAGGTGAAGAACAGGAAGTGATACATGGCCAAAGTTATTCAATAGTAATCCTATAAAAAATGTTAGTAGAAGAAAAACCGAAAGTGAAAGGAAAGAGTGAGGCTCCTGCCATGAAGGCTGTAAGGATTCATGGTTACGGCCACTCCGGTGTGCTCAAATATGAAGATGCTCCCATACCTGACATTCTCCCCGATGAAGTGCTGGTTAAAGTTCATGCAGCAGGTGTGAATCCTGTGGATTGGAAAATAAGGGAGGGAGGCAGGAAAGGGGCATATAGCTTTCCGCTTACTTTGGGCTGGGATGTGTCCGGCATCATAGAGCGTGTAAGGAGCTTGGTTACCTTATTTCAGCAGGGAGACATGGTTATAGCACGCTCTGATGTATCACGAAACGGCACCTACGCAGAGTATATTGCCGTACGCGCATTTGAGCTGGCGCGCGCGCCGAAGCATGTTTCTCTGACAGAGGCAGCGGGTATTCCGCTTGCCTCGCAAACAGCGTGGGAAGGGCTTTTTGAAAAAGGGGATTTGAAAAGAAATGATGTTGTACTTATTCATGGCGCTTCAGGTGGTGTGGGAATGTTTGCCGTGCAGCTTGCGAAGATTGCAGGCGCTCATGTTATTGCAACTACATCTGAAAAAAACAGTGATTTTGTAAAATCGCTTGGAGCTGATGAAGTAATTGACTACAAGAAAGAAGATTTTACGAAAAAGGTAAAAGATGCAGATGTTGTATTCGACACCATCGGAGGGGAAACGCAGGCAAAATCGTGGCAGGTGATCCGTAAGGGAGGCATTTTAGTTTCTATTGTCGGCACCGATGAAAAACTTGCCGAACAGCACCAGGTGCGAACCAAAGTTTTTATGATGACTTCGAACGGTTCGCGGCTGCAGGCTATTGTTGATATAGTTGATAAGGGTAGCTGCGCATGATCATTGAAAAAGAATTTCCTTTGGAAGAGGCTGCGGCTGCGCAGGACTTAAGTAAAAGCGGGCATGCAAGAGGGAAAATAATTTTAAGAGTGGAGAAATAAAAATAAAATCATCGCTATATTACAGGCACCTATTCCTTCACAAACTTTAAAACAGCACTGGTTTCCTGATCTGATAATTGCACAAAGTAAATGCTCGCAGATAGATTTTTAATATTCAAACTTACATCTGCGTTCCATTTTATTTTTTCTTGCTGCACGGTTTGCCCAAGCACATTCATTATTGAAACTATTACCCCTTCATTGTGAAAAGATGAAGTATGAACGGTGAGTTGGTTGGTGGCGGGGTTTGGAAAAAGATATGTTTTCTCCTCATTAGAAAAGTTATTGAAGCCGTCAGGAAGAATATTAATTCCAACGGCAATCTTACAACCATTTGAATTTGTGACCTGAACATTATAATTACCGCTCTGAGTAATGTAGTGTACCCCAATCTTTAGACTGGATTTTGTGAAGCTAAATATACGATTCATTTGTTATTGATGATGTAAAATTTCTTTTTGCTTCTTTTTCTTTGTTAATAACCGTTAATTTGTTC
>PLYJ01000124.1 GCA_003151745.1 Bacteroidota bacterium | reverse complement strand
GTTTTATATTAGCGATTAGTATAATTACGAAGACAAAATTACAGCGACGAAACAGCCAACTCAACTTTTTAGATGCTCATTTCGGTTCATTTCATTTCATTTCGGTTCATTTCAGATTCACCTACTCAAACCGACGTCATTTTATCACTTGTCCCGAAGCATTTCGGGATTAATTACGGGACAAAGGTATGGCCGTGCCAACCCCTGAATCAAATTTTTTGATGGTGATCTGGGTAGATCTGAGTAGAAAATAGTGAGTTTGTGAAAGCGAGGGTGAAAATGGCAGCGGGAAATGAGGGAAGTGCTGCTTTGTAACAAAACAGGCCGGTAAGAAACCTGTCTGTATAGAAACAGTTAGTTTTTATAACCAATCGGTTTGCGTTGGCTTTGCTCCGTTTGTTGTTTGTCCTTATCAAGCAGATAATTTATGGCATCATACACGTCTTTGAATTGCCTGTTGTATTTGAGTTCAAGTCTCCTTAGTTTTTCAGAAAATTCTTTATAATCTAAAGCAAATTCTTTCAGCGCAATAAACGCCCTCACTATTGCAATACTTGTTTGCCTGGCTTTTTTGCTTTTCAATACATGGGCAAGCATGGTTACTCCGTGTTCGGTGAAAGCCAACGGGAGAGCTGTTTTTGGACGTTTAACAGGGTATGTCATCACAATTTGTGATGACATATTTTCCCATTCCTTTTTAGTAAGCTGAAACATAAAGTCCTCGGGAAAAATATCAATATTTCGTTTTACCGCCTGGTTTAAAACCCGTGTTTCCACATCATACAATTCAGCAAGGTCAAAATCAAACATTACTTTTTGACCTCTCACTTCATGAATTCTTTTCCGGATAACCTGTAGTTGCATTTCGTTGCCGAAAATAAATAGTTATAACACAAATCACAAAAAACAGGCGGGTAAGAAACCTGCCTCCACAGAAATATTATTTTTTATAAGATGTTATTCATCTTTGACTGCAAACCTAATTCTATATAAATGTAATAGAGACGATTTAATGGATTCATAATATTCACTAATGTTGTATATTTCAAACAAAGTATTTTCAAAGTTTATTCTATCTCTTTGAAGTAATTCTTGTTCTAGAGGGAATCTATTTCTTAAAGTAATAGGCTCAAAAGTTTGTATAATTCTTGTTTTCTGTTCACTGGATAAAATTGAAGGGTCGAGAATTTTAAAATCTCTTTCAAATTTAGTTGCTCTTAAATCTAATGCACCAAGCCCTCTTCCAAATCCGAAGCTTTCAATAAAGAACATACTAATGATGCTATTAAAAAGCGCAAGGAAAAGTATTTTATTTTCGTTTTGGTATGAAGCCTTAATTGAAAAGCCGATCATTCTTTGATCTATAAATGAACGAGCGCTAAATTTTGCAATAAACAGACTTTTGTCATAGTTTACATTTGCAACAAAGTCTGCCATATTATCCGTTTTCATTTCATACCATAACATATTAGCTTTTCTCAAAGATTGTTTCAAAGGAATTCCTTTCTCATTGTTTTGATTTTCAAAGCTTCTAATCCAATTTATTGCGCCAGTATGATGTAACTCCTGCAATTCCTCAATGCTTTTAGAACAAGAAAAGGCTTCGCTATCAGCAATACAAAATAAGGAAGTGGTTGTCCTTAAATCTTTAAGTATAGGCTTAATATAATCCGATTCTATGTTGTGCCCTACAGCAGGATAAAATAAAGGGTTCCATCCTCTCCGCTCGCCTCTTGTAAAATCAAAAATTGAATTGCAACTTATTAATTTATCTGAAACATTTGGTAACCAATCTAAATTAGCAAAGTAACTACACCATGGCATGCCAATGTCTTCAAGTTGTCTTATTTGGTGTAATGAATATTGCTTAATATTTAAAAATTCCGTCTCGCTATTTAAAATAATATTTTCACTAAGAGTTTTTATGTTTGTTACTCCACTAATATCTTTCTTCAAAGTGCAAAAGGATATTATTTCTTCTCCACTATTAGTTTGAGTTTTTTTATTAGCAATTAAAAGAGTTGTGACAATCTCTGCATTTTTAAACCATTTGCCTTTACCAGAGATGACAACAATTTCTATATTGAAAAATTTCTGAAATAATTCAAGAAATATTTCTCCATAGTCTGTACCCATCCATGCATTTGATAGAATTAATCCAATTTTTCCATTTTCTGATAGAAGTTGGTAAAGATAAAAGGGGATATAGGCAAAAATATCGCTCTTGCGGCTTAATATATTTGACTGTCCTGTTCTTTCTTTAATCCAATCATTGATATTTTTAATTTCAGGATTTAATACTTTTATTTCTTCGTTTTTAATGAATGGGAGGTTTGAAACGACATAATCAATTACGGGCAGCTCTTTAATTACTATATTACCATTATTCGGATCTTTAAATTCAATTTGTTGTCCTGTCGTAAGAGCAATTACATCGCTGCTGAAAATGTTAAATATTTTGCCAATATTATTGGGCTTGGTAAGTGTTAATGTGGATAGCTGTATTGGAAAAGAGTGTTTGTCTGAAGCCCAGATACTGTTGAGTATGCTATCTTGAGGAATTTCGTATTCTTCTTTAAGCTTATAAGCTTGATTTATTATAGTGCCCGTTCCACAACAAGGATCTAATACAACCCCTGATTTATTATCAATTGTTAATCTTGTGAGTAAATCAGCTAATTTTTGTGGAGTTGAAAATTGCCCTGCTACTTTTCTTTTTGCAGATTCAATTGATGTTTGAAGTAGTTTGTGAAGTATTTCAATATCAATTGCATTTATATTAATACTTGATAAAAACAAATTTAGTTGAATCAATTGCTTCCAAGCTACCTGCGATATATATTCTTGGGCAAGATTATTACTAAAAATATTCCAGAAATTACAATGTTCAGAGATTCTAAGAATAATTGCTTTTGCGGACTCTATGGTAGTTTCGTCTTTTATTTGCTCTATTAATCTTGCTTCATTGAATTGTCTTTTAAGTATGTGAGCAAAAACTATTTTAAAAACCCAATCAGTTAAAATTACCTTTGATAGAGTGAGAAATTTATCCTTTTCTGATGTTACCTTACAGCCATATTCTGATGCAGACGATAACCACCATGTATTTATTAAGGCATCAATTCGCGAATGAGACCTAGTTGCTTGTTTTATATTTTCAATCGTATTTGGAATATTTTCCAGAATTACATCTATAACTGTATCAATTGCAAAAATTTCAAATACACTTTCAGCGATCTGTCCTGATTCAAAATAGGAGTTCAGATCCTCAAGTATTTTATATAGTAAGGCTTTCCATAATTCTTCCTTTTGTTCTACTTCTTTTCTAGTATTTATCCCTATATCATCCCAAGTTTTAAATATTGAGTATGTTTCTCCATTTTTTGAGTATAGAACAGCGCTTTTGACATTCCATAAAACAAAACTATTACGTTGTAATATTTTCGCCTTTTTAATAGCATTCGCAATGAGCTCTGCGTCATTAATTGCAGTGTCGGGCATTTTTAGTTCCCATCCCTGTAGAATAACACTTTTTGACCCGTCTTTAAATATCAATACATCTGGAAATAGGCTTGATCTTTCATTACTTATTGTGTTCTCGCCGCCGGCTCTCTTGAAATGCCAACTTTTATTATGCAAGTGGAGATTAATCTCGCTAATAACATCTATTGCCCAACTTCTTTCATTGTACCCAACTGTAGGCATTTGTTTTTATTCTTTAAATGAAAATTAATGAACCAATGACCTAGTCTTTTTTGAATTATTTTTATAATTCAGGGTGTGATATTTTACTATAGGTTCGGTGAAAAGCTTTAAGGTCGAAGATTTAACTTCTTTGTATTTCAATGTTTCTTTTATTCTATCAGTGCAGACCTTGATGTAATCTATAGAATGAACTTTATGCAACAAAACATCTTCATTTTTTTCGATACCAATAAAACTTCTTCCTTCAAGAATTGCTGAAAGCAAAAAACTCCCTGATCCACAAGCATTATCTAATACAATATCTTTTGGCTTCGTATAGGTTCTAATTAAGTATTGTCCAAGTTTGATTGGTTTTTGTGTTGGATGTACAACTTTGCCTTCAGATTCTGCTGTTTTAATATAAACATAATCATCAATGTTTTGTTCTTCATAAAAAGCAATATCGTTGGGATACCTTTCTCCGTTGCTTTTAATATGCCTTGGTTTGAAATCTCCATAACTTCCAGTATATTGATCTTTTCTTATTCCTTTATCGTAAGGTTCGCCTTCAGTCATTTGTGGATTATAAGTCGGCTGTTTTTTATAAAAAATGCAAATGTCCTCATGCTTACGCAAGGGTTGAATTTTTGCATTTAGAAAATTGGTTGGTTTAGATTTAATCCATACTATTTTATATTTAAAAAGTTTTTCATTACTAAGGATAAGTTTTGCTGTGAAAACTCCTTGAGAAGTTAAGGCAATACAACCATTATCTTTTACTACTCTTTCATATTCGGCCCAAAGTTTTTTTAAATCAATAACGGAGTCCCATTTATTTTGAGTTGTTCCATATGGTAAATCGCACAATATCATATCAACAGATTTATCAGGTAAATCTTTCATTATCTCCAAGCAATCACCTTGAACAACTTTATTTAAATACTTCTCTATTGTCATTTTTCGATATTTCTATTGCCGCTAAATTAGATAAATTTCGCTGCTAAAATTTTATCATTTACACAGCATTTCTAATTGTATCGGTTTACAAATGTATCAAGCTATTATTTCCAATATTTATAACTCAATAGTTTGTAAAGATAAATGTGGATATTAAACAAAATATTCATTTCCCATTGGCCAATTCCCCCCTTTTCCCCTCAAAAACGCCAATTCACCCCAAAAACGGTGCACCACCACCAAAAAGTGGTGCGTCACTTCGTCGTGGTTACGCACCGCCTTACAAAAGTGGTGCACCGCCGCGTTGTGGTTACGCACCGCCTTGTTGAAGTGGCGTGTCGCTTCGGTGAGATGGTCAGTCGCCTTATGGTAGTGGTGCGACGCCTCGTTGAGATGGTATGCCGCCACGTTGAAGTGGTGCACCGCTTCGTCAAAACGGTATGCCGCCTTGATGGAGTGGTATGCCGTTTCATCGTGGTGTAATGCCGCCTCGTTGAAACGTCCGGTCGTTCTTTCAAAGCAGCTGCCCAAAAAAATGACTAAAGCCCCCATTTGACAGGGGGCTTTGCAGTACTTTATTTTTATTTTTGTTTACTTACTTATAGTTGTCCCACTAGTACTCAAACCTTTGATAATTCACTTTACTCAATTTTGTAACTCCTCCTCAGTGAATCGCATTTTACGAGGGAGAAATGGAAAAAGTAAAATAAAGTGAAATTAAGAGGAACAAAGATTTTACCGTCCCCTCTACCGTCCCCTAATACTTTTTTACTACTTTTGCCCCTGTTCTAAATCATTAAAAAAAATGGCAACAGTAAATTTCTATCTCAAAGAGCCGAACAGCTCTAACGAAACTCCTATTTTCCTTGCATTTAGTGTAGGTGAAAAAAGATTTAAGTTTTCTACTAAGAAGAAAATCCTCCCAAAGTTTTGGGATTCCGAAAACCAACGTCCCAAAAAATCATTTGTTGGTGCACCTGAGTTAAAGAACGACCTAAAGAGTTTAGAAGGGGACACCCTTAAAATCTATACTCAGTTTACGACATTGAATGAACCGTTCACACTTGAACAGTTAAAGAATAAACTAAGTGAGGAGACGAACCGCAAACCGATAAACCGCCCCCTTACCTTTTTTAATTTCATTGAGAGCTATATCGAATCAGTAACGAACCTCCGTAAACCTTTAACAGTAAGAGCGTATAATAACACTCTCCGACACCTTAAAGAATTTCAGAGCCGGTTTCCTAAAAAAAGAATTGATTTTGATTCAATCAGTTTAGATTTCTACAATGATTTTACGGACTACCTCACTAAAGAGAAAAACTTCTCAGTTAATACCATAGGGAAACAAATAAAGAACCTGAAAGTTTTTTTGAATGAGGCAACGGAGAGAGGGATAAACACTAAACTCGATTTTAAGAGTAAACGGTTCAAAGTAATTACCGATAGCTCAGAGAACATTTATCTCACTGAGGAGGAAATCTTACAGATATACAACCTCGACCTTTCACAGTCAAAAAGATTAGAGAAAGTGAAGGACTTGTTTATAGTAGGATGCTATACAGGATTACGTTTTTCTGATTTCACTCAGATACAGCCCGAAAACATTAAGTCCGGTATTGACAATAAAGGGAAACCACATAAGAGTATCAGTATTCGCACTCAAAAAACAGATGAAACAGTAATGATTCCTATTCATTGGACAGTGGAGGCAATAATGAAAAAATACAAAAAGAATTTTGTGAACTCCTTACCCTCTGCAAACTCAAATCAAAAAATGAATGAATATCTCAAAGAAATCGGACGTTTAGCCGGACTAACAGAGAAGGTTCAAACGACCATAAACAAGGGAGGGAAACGAATAACAACCTCCGCTAAAAAATACGAACTGGTAACTACGCATACAGCGCGGAGGAGTTTTGCTACAAACCTTTATTTGCAGGGTTTCCCCTCAATTTCTATAATGAAAATAACAGGGCACAAAACGGAAAAGGCATTTATGACTTATATAAAAATATCACCGGAGCAGAACGCAAACAAACTGAGAGAATTTTGGAGTACTCAGGTTAAACTTCAAGTGGTTTGATTCACTAACAATTTAAACAGGGCAACGAATGAAAAAGAAATCAGAAAGGGAAAAGGAGCTAACAGAATACTGGAACAAGTTTAAAACACTTAAACCAGAGTTTGATAAAATCAGAAAAACAAATTACGAGGAGGCACTAAAATTTTGGAAGGAAAGGGTAATGCAACTGTTAGCATATCCTTTAGAATTTACTATATATATAGGTGAGAACGCTATCCCTCCGCACAATGAAGAGGATTTATTTGAAATGGAGGACGTTTTAACGATCGCTCCAAACCCTGCAAATAAGGGGGAAACAGGGAGATTCAACAAATGGCTACATGATTATTATTTAGAGACAACCTACAATATTGAAAAAGTTGAGGCAAAATTCCTTGAAAGGTTTAATAAGTCATTGGATAAAAAAGAATTGATTGAATTTGAACTAAGTAGAGAAATTGAACATCCGTTAAAGGATATTATTAAAATGCTGATGAAGGCATACAAGTTAGAGCAATATGAACCTGACTGGAACGAGGAACAAGTTAATTCATATAAGATCACTGGCAGCCGGAACAAAATAAAATTAAAAACTTCTGAAGTACCGGAACTATATGCAAGGGCAAAAAGTGAAGTGAAGTATAATAAATATTTGAATGACTTACTCGAAGAACTGAAGGGAGACGAATTATCTACAAATGATTCAATCGAAGAAAAGGAAATTGAAGGAATAAAAAAATGGAATCTTAGAACCCGATTTTATCTTTTACAAAAAATGGAACTCTTAAATACTTCCTATTTTAAAGGAAATAATATCAGTCAAAACGATAGGTTTACACTCATTGCAAACATTTTAAAATGTAGTCCCCGAAATGCTAAGAAGATTTTCAATAACGAAGACAAACCAACTGAACAGGAAAAAAAAGAGGTAGAACTTTATCTCAATTCTCTAAAGTAAATAAGAAAGGGGCGAAATTACTTTCACCCCTCCCCCTCACCCCTCCGTTCTTTCGCCAACTAAATAAAGTTAGCGTATATGAACGATTTCATTTTATCACCAATTACACTTGACGAACTCGAAACGAGAATAGTCAATCGGTTTAAGTCCGAACTCAATTCCGCAACTCCACTACAACCCAAACAGGAGGAGGAGTTATTAACCTCAAAACAATCTGCAAAGGTTTTAGGGGTTTCACTTGTTACACTGCACAAATGGAAAACTGAGGGGCGAATACCATTTTGTCGCATGGGGACAAGGGTACGATTTAAGAGGTCTGAGCTCTTTGGCGCATGGATTCTATACCTAAGAGAAAGGGGGCGCACAATGGCAAGTAAACCCACTCCTCCCCAATTCAAAACAGTTACCTATCAACTCAATGATGAAACAAATTACTATCAGAAAGTTTCCTGTGATATAGGATTTAACAAACTCCCTGATGAACTGAAAATTGAGGAGACCAGGAGACCGGAACAGATTCACTCCTCACAAATAATAAGGGGACGAATAAAGAACGGTAGATATTTATTCTTTACCGGACTACTAACTACTGAGTTTCCTGATTTCTTTTTCGGAGACCATTACGAATTTGTAAACGGTAACAAGAAAAACTCTTTCGTTCTATTTCATTTCTCAAAGGATAAGAAATACCTCAATGCCTATTTCTATAATCACTTTAAAGTTTATCCGAAAAGAAGAAAGACGTTTATCAGAGAGCAGGTAGAACAAATAAAAAAGGGAGGCGAATCTCGACCTCCCTTAGTTGTTCCAAATCATTTCACAGGGCAACTGTTCAACGATTTATAACTGCAAAAATACAATTTTTTACAATTCAAACATGATTGATTTTTGTAAGATAAAGATTGACGACCAACCGGAAACTCTTATTCCCAAACTTATCAATGAGAATTGGAATGTTAGCGGAGAGTACGACCTACACACAGGCGAAATAAAAGAGTATCCGATCACCGCCGTTACTGAAACCCTCGAAATAAAATTTCACAGTCCTGCATTTATCGAACTCTCAGGCAGTCTCCACAAATTTGCTCATGCCGGTTTCAATTACACCGATTTTAATTTTACCGACCTCCTCAAAACTATTATCGCATTAAACGATACGATTCAATTAAACCCATTTACAGCCATTTTAAGAAGTCTGGAGTTTGGCGTAAACATTAGTCCTCCTTTTGAAACCAAACCTTTTTTAAGGCAGGTATTGAGTTATGGAGGCGCAAGATTTACAGATATGAGATCAAAGGGAGGACGTTCACTGGGGATTCATTGCCAACTCTCGCAAATGAGAATAAAAATGTACTGCAAAAAATCTCAATACGGTTTGCCAAAAGAAAACATGAGGTTTGAGATTCATGTAGGGAAAATGCAATATCCCAACAAAAAAGGAATATCAATTAAAATTTTATCCGACCTCCTCCTCATTGACAATTTACACGCATTAGGAAATTTATTAGTTGAGGTATTCAAAGAGATTGTCATTATTGATAAATCTATTTCTATTGAATCATTGAGCGCACCGGAACGGAAAATTTACCAAAACTGGTGCAATCCTATTTACACAGAGGAGTTACATAGAATCAACATCAAAAAATATCAATATGAACGGAGGAGACTAAAGGATATTCAATGTAAATATTCAAAGGAAAACAAACAACAAATAATAGCACAACTAATTCAGGAAAAGATTAATGAGCTACTCAAAACAGATTCTATAACTTCAACCATATTTACCGACTTTCAAAACCGTTTCCCAAAACAAAACTTCAACCTTTTTTACCGTTCATATAAAGGGGAAATTCCGCCCAACTCCGAACCTAAACAACCGCAATGTAAAATAACAGGTAAGGATATATCAGACCAACGCAAGGGGAGTAAGTTTATGAGCGCAAAAAGAATAGGTTATAGGGAGGCGCACAAACTGAGAAACATTGATTCCAATCCTCGAAACAATCTGAGAAGAAGTTTGAACAAACTTTGCATGACCCCGGCATTGTTTGATTCAACTCAATACCTTCAACTTAAAGATGAGCAAAAAGAATCTTTGAGGTATTGGCAGGGAACAAAGTTTGAGGTTAAATTAGTGAACTGTAAAATACAATAGAAAACAATGCCATTCAAACAAGGTAAGTCCGGCAACCCACAAGGGAAACCAAAAGGAGCAAAAAATAAAACAGGGTTACAACTCAGAGAAACAATAACAGACTTTCTCAATGATAACTTTACAAAGATTGTTAAGGACTTCAATACACTCAAACCAAAAGACAGGGTTAAACTTTATTGCGACCTCCTCCAGTACGGTTTACCTAAATTGCAATCCGTTACTTTAGAAAACACAGAACAACAAAAATTTATTATACGAGTTGTGCGCACAGAGACACCGAAAGGAATTAATGAACTCAAATAAGGAAGACAGTTCACATCACTAATTCCACTAACTATTTGACCTATTCAAGTGTAATAGAGCAATTCAAATGGCATTTTAATATCTTTACATTCAGCATGACAAAATACGGATATAGTGTAGTTATTAATGGGAAGTTGTTCCCTATGTTCTTTCTATCACAGAGAGCAATTACAAGGGCATTGGACGTAGTTACTTCTCAAACCTTATCAAACCACTTTTCCAAAGGTGCAACCTATGAGAACACCTCTAAAGGGATATTAATACAAAAATGCCCGATTGACAAACACCTGAAAAGGGGTAAACCATTCAAAGGATATTGTAAAAAGTAATTCTTTTTTTTGGTTGAACTTCCTACTCGTTTCGATTTTACTTTAACTGAATGTGGGGGTATCGGTTTTAATACACACTCGTACACTACGACCATTCAATAAAACTCAATGTACCACAAAATATTTTTGGTATCGTATCCATTCTCGCTCTTTATAGGATTGCCATGAGAATCGTATAGTGCTTCTTCTCTTGTCATGTATTTTAATTTAGTTGTCCAACCCTTTATTTTTATTGTTGAATAACCTCCGTTGTTCCATCTTATAACTGCAATGATTGCGTTATCATCAAATCTTTCATCACCCAACTCATATCCTGAATAGAACGATACGTCCACTGTGTAAGTATCAGACCAATCATCTCCATAGCCCGAATAGACGGGCATCCTGCCTGTCGTCTTTGAAGAAAAATAACTTTCATGAGTGGCTACAGGATAATATCTTACGTTGCATCTAATGGTGCATACTGCAAAAGAAGAAAATGAAAACAGGAAAAGGGAAATTATTAAAATTGACTTTTTCATTTGCCTTTAGGATCAGACCACTCAAAAGAACAATATTAAATTGACTAATCAAATGAGGAAACCCTCAACATACCGTCCCCTATACCGTCCCCAACAAATAATAAACCCCTGCAAAGTATTTATTTACAGGGATTTAAAAAAATAATTTGTTGTCCCACTAGGGCTCGAACCTAGACTCTTCTGAACCAAAATCAGACGTGTTGCCAGTTACACCATGGGACAATTTTTTGGGCTGCAAAAGTAGCAAAAGGTTTTGCCTGAGCAAGATGAAGATAGCATGGAGAGGTTGCCGCAAACCTCCCTGTCTTGCTTGATTATTTTTTTACCTTCGCAACCTTTCCTAAATAATTAACCTCGTATGAAAAATTACATAAGGATAAATAACATTGTCGGCTGGTTTACTTTTCTTATTGCCGGTTATGTTTTCATCAGCACCATTGAGCCTACTGCAAGCTTTTGGGATTGCGGTGAGTTTACCGCCACCACATATAAGCTGGAAGTAGGCCATCCGCCCGGAGCACCGCTCTTCCTGATGTTAGGAAAAATATTTACGCTCTTTTCCGGCAGCGATGTGAGGCTTGTTTCGGTGATGCTGAATATTATGTCGGCACTCATGAACACGTTTGCTGTTTTGTTTTTATTCTGGACCATCACTGCCATTGCAAAAAAGATTGCATTGAAGTCCGGCGAGCTTACGGAAGGCGCCATCATGACGATTATGGGCGCCGGAATGGTTGGCGCATTGGCTTACGCTTTCTCAGATTCTTTTTGGTTCTCCGGCGAAGAAGCCGAAGTGTATGCCAGCTCGCAGTGCTTTACTGCCTGTGTGTTCTGGCTTATTTTTAAATGGGATGCCATCGCTGATCAAAAACATTCATCGCGTTATCTCATCCTCATCGCTTACCTGATGGGGCTTTCCATTGGTGTGCATCTTCTAAACCTGCTTACTATTCCTGCCTTAGCGTTTACCTACTACTTCCGGAAATTTCCTGTTACCCGCAAAGGGCTTATCTGGACTTCCATTATCGCAGTTGGAGTTCTCGGCTTTGTGCAGGTGGGTGTAATCTCAGGCATCATATCTATTGCGGCAAGTTTCGATCTTTTCTTCGTCAACAGCATGGGCATGCCTTTTGGCACAGGCATTCTACTTTACACGATATTGGTTATTGGCTTAATATTATGGGGATTGAGGTATGCACAGAGAAAGAACAAGCCCTATTTGAATATTGCAATTCTTTCCTTCTGCTTTTTGTATATAGGATACTCATCGTTTGCGCAGGTGGTAGTTCGTTCAAATGCCAATCCGCCTCTCAATGAAAATAAGCCGGGAAATGTTTATTCGTTGCTTTCTTTTCTGAATCGTGAGCAATACGGTGAACGCCCCTTGCTTTATGGACAATACTACACAGCAAAGGTGGAGAAGTATGATCGTGGCGGAATGAATTATGCCAAAGTGGACGGGCAGAATAAATATGTTGAGATCGGAGAGAAGGTTGAACCTGTCTATGAAGACGATAAGTGTACCATCTTCCCGCGTATGTTTAGCAGCCAGCCGGGACACATAGCCGTGTATAAAGAATATGCGGGAATAAAGGGAGACAAAACGCCAACATTTGCGCAGAATATTGGCTTCTTTTTTAGCTACCAGGTGAATGCCATGTATTGGAGATATTTTCTTTGGAATTTTCTCGGTCGTCAGAATGACGGGGAAGGCCCTGGTAGCCTGACGCGCGGCAATGCCATCAGTGGAATCAAAGCCATTGATGCTATGTGGTTAGGCGACCAGGATAAGCTTCCGCAGAGCTTATTGACTAATAAAACAAGAAATTCATTTTATGGATTGCCTTTAATCCTTGGATTGATCGGTGTTTTTTATCATTATAAAAGAGCAAGTAAAGATGCCTGGGTGGTGATGCTGTTGTTTTTTATGACGGGACTGGCAATCATCATTTATCTGAATCAAAATCCGCAACAACCCCGCGAGCGTGATTATGCTTATGCAGGTTCCACGTATGCTTATGCAGTGTGGATAGGGCTAGGAGTGATGGCGCTGGTGGAGTATGTAAGGAAGAAGATGAAAGAAACAACAGCGGCCATTCTCACTACTGCCATCTGCCTGCTTGCCGTGCCTACGCTGATGGCGAAACAGGGATGGGATGACCATGACCGTTCACACCGTTTCACTTCCCGCGATTTTGCTTACGACTATTTAAACTCCTGTGCACCCAATGCCATCCTGTTTACAAATGGCGATAACGATACGTTCCCGCTTTGGTATGCACAGGAAGTGGAAGGCATAAGAACGGATATACGCGTGGTGAATCTCAGCTTGCTAAACACGGACTGGTATATAGACCAGTTGAAGCGCCAGTACTACGAATCAATGCCGTTGCCGTTAACTATAAGCAGCGATAAGTATCTTGGTGAAAAGCTGAACGTGGTTTATTACATTGATAAGGGTGTAAAAGATACTGTTGAGCTGAAGGATGTGCTTGAATTTGTTGTCAACGATCCGAAATCAAGGCAGGAGATGAACAACGGCGAAATGATTAATTATTTTTCGGCAAAGAATCTTAAGGTTACCGTTGATGCTGCTGCTGCAATAAATACGGGCACTGTATCAAGGGAAGATGCCGGAAAAATTGTGAAAGAAATAAAATGGACCTACGGACCAGGCTATATTCAGAAAAATGACCTGATCATTCTTGATTTTCTGGCTCATAACAACTGGAAGCGGCCTATTTACTTTGCTACTACCGTTGGCAACGAAAACTTTCTTGGACTCGAAGATTATTTCCAACTGGAAGGGCTTACCTATCGCTTGGTGCCGATTAAGGGAGAAAGAAAGAGCAACGAAGGTGAGTTTGGAACCATCAACACGTCCATCATGTATGAGAACCTGATGAATAAGTTCGATTGGGGCAACATGAACAACCCAAAGGTATATATGGATGAAAACAACCTGCGTATGACCACCAATATCCGTATCAATTGCAGCCGTCTTGCCCAGGCGCTTATTATACAAGGTAAACACGAGTTAGCCGAGAAAGTGTTGGATAAGAGCATTGAGATGATGCCTGATACGAACGTTCCTTTCAATTTCTTTGTGTCCGACCTGCCCGAATTATATTACAATTGTTACGGCTTCCCTCCCGGCGCTGATTCATTGCAAACTTCGCAGAACCCGGACTTTGCAAAGCACAAGCGCTGCATCGAAAAAGGAAATGCAGTTGTAAAGAGACTATTTGATATATACGCCGATAACATCCGGTATTACCTGTCTTTAAAATCAAGCCCGTCTAAGTTCCATTACGTGGAGACAGAGCTTAGGCAATCACTGTATGTTTTGCAAAAGTTGGGCGCTGTCACCAAGCAGTTTAAGCAAAAAGCGCTTAGTGACAATATTGACAGCCAGCTTAATTCCGCAATGGGTCAGGTAGGCGATATCTTCCAGCAATAAGCTTGCTTACCACGCTCGGCAAAACGTTTTTTCCTTCTTTGGTGTGGGACATTTCTGCGGAAACAGACTTCCTCTATCTCACGTTTGATGATGGACCTGTTCCGAAAGTTACACCCTACGTACTGGATTTATTAAAACAATACAATGCCAAGGCAACTTTTTTCTGTGTCGGTGAAAACATAAACAAGCACCCCAATGTTTTTCAACGCATCATAGATGAAGGACATGCCGTCGGCAATCACACCTATCATCATCTTAATGGCTGGAAAACGAAGAACGATATTTATATAGATGATATTGAAAAAACAAACGCTTTGCTTCCATCAAACCTGTTCCGCCCACCGTATGGAAAGCTAAGGCTATCTCAAATCTCAAATCTCAAATCTCAATACAAGATTGTGATGTGGGATGTTCTGAGTAAAGATTACGATAAAGCAATGACAGGGGAACAATGCTTGCAAAGAGTGCTAACCAAAGCAAAGCCCGGATCAATTATTGTTTTTCACGATAATATAAAAGCATTCGACAGATTGCAGTATGCGCTTCCTAAGATGTTGGAATATTTCTCTTCGAAGGGGTTTTCTTTCAAAAAGATACTTTTGTGAATAAGTAGGGAGTGAGGAGTAGGAAGCGGGGTTCGCACCTCCGTCTCCCTACTCCCAACTCCCCGCTAAAGCAGCGTATTAACGAATAACTTATAATAACCAGAGCATGTTTGAAAACAAAGAAAACAGAACCGATCTAAGCACTCTTGGCGAGTTTGGCTTTATAGAACACATTGCAAAAAGTGTTTCACTGAAAAATGCTTCTTCTTTGAAAGGCATCGGTGATGATGCTGCCATCATTGACAACGGAAATAAGATGACGGTGGTTAGCACCGATATGCTGGTGGAAGGAGTTCATTTCGATCTCGCGTTTCATCCGCTTAAGCATTTAGGCTATAAGGCAGTGACGGTCAACCTTTCTGACATTTACGCTATGAATGCAACCCCTCATCAAATCACTGTTTCCATTGCCATGTCAAATCGTTTTTCTCTTGAAGCAATCGAGGAACTTTACGTGGGCATCTTTATGGCTTGCGAGCGTCATGAAGTTGATTTAGTGGGCGGTGATACTACGTCTTCCACTTCAGGATTAATTATTTCTATTACTGCTATTGGCACTGCAGATAAAGAGGATGTTGTTTATCGCAACACAGCAGGTGTTAACGACCTGGTTTGTGTTTCGGGTGACCTTGGCGGCGCATATATAGGATTGCAATTGCTGGAACGGGAGAAAAAAATATTTGTCGAGAATCCAAAAATCCAACCTGACCTGGAGGGCAATGATTACATTCTTGAACGCCAGCTAAAGCCTGAAGCAAGAAAAGACGTCATTGCAAAGCTCAAAGAGCAAAAGATAAAACCAACAGCCATGATTGATATCTCTGACGGGCTTTCATCCGACCTGTTGCACATTTGCAAACAGTCCGATGTGGGCAGCGCTATCTATGAAGAAAAGCTTCCTATTGATGTGGAAACCTTCAACGCAGCCACCGAATTCAATCTCGATCCGTTGATATGTGCTCTCAATGGTGGTGAGGATTACGAATTGCTTTTCACCATCAAGCAGGAGGATTACGAAAAGATAAAATCCATCAAAGAGGTTTCAGTTATCGGACATATAACAGAAAAGAATGCAGGCGTGAGTTTGGTTGACAAATCCGGGAGTATCCATCCTATCAAAGCGCAGGGCTGGGATGCTTTGTTGGAATAACTCCGTTGCTCTGCACGTGCGTGACTAGGTGTTAAAAACAGGGCTAAATTTCCAACCAAACATCAACTGACCTGTCAAAAATGATAGATGAATTCAACAGAATCACCCATAACTTCATCAGAGTTATGAGTGAATTCGATAGAGTTAGCCATAACTTCATCAGGGTTATGGGTGATTTCGGTAGAGTCACCCGTTACTTCATCAGTTTATAAGTGAATTCGAAAGAGTCAGCCATCGCTTCAACAGCGTTATGGGTGATTTTGATAAAGTTAGCCATCATTTCAACAGAGTTATGAGTGATTTCGATAGAGTTACTCATGATTTTTGCTTAACTATTGCGTTTTTTTGCACCAAATCAATACAAATCATGTATAGTAAGGACTATTAAAAGGGATGTTTCTCATTTTTTAACAAACCTCTTCACAACAAATCCTCTCTCTGATTTCATTTGAAGAAAATAAATGCCTGGTGAAGTTTAGAAACACGTTATTTAAAATTCTTACTTTTGAGTCATGAAAGAAATAGTGCTTAAAGTACCGTACCAAAAATTAAGCTTCTTCATGGAGCTTGTTAAGCTATTGGGCTTTGAAGTGGTTAAAGAAAGTCAAATAGAGATTCCTGAAGAGCATAAAGAAATTGTCAGAAAGAGGACAAAAAAATCCAATGAATCTCCTGAGCGGCTTTTGGACTGGGACGATGTAAAGGACAGTTTCAAGTTGAGTTAATGCCTTTCAAAATAAAACTTGAACCCGAAGCAGTAGCTGATATACAGGATGCGATTGACTGGTATAATGAACAACAGTCAGGGCTTGGAAAAAATATCATTCAGAAGTCAAGCACGTATTTAAATTTTAAAGTCCAATTCTGTCTTTCCAATGCGTTATGAAGGACTATATTTCTCCAAATATTCTTTTGGTGTTACAATTTTTGTCTTCCTGTAAGCAGCCATTGTAAAGTCGTTAGTGTTGCCAGTAATAAGGAAATTAGCTTTGCTTTCTCCTGCAAGTTCTAAAAATTTATTGTCATTACGATCACTTATCATTCTTACTTTGAGTTTAGGAGTAAACCTCGCTGCTTTTGTTTCTATGTCAGCAAGCAACAACTCCGCTCTTAAAAGAAAGTCAGGATATTTAGAGAACTTTTCGCGATTCAGAACATTGTAATATTCTTCAATCACTTCATCAGAAATGCATAGCTTAATTTTCTGTTCAAAAAAAAGGTCAACGATTAAGTAAGGATAGCCACGCTGTATAAAAGAAGAAACTAATACGTTTGTGTCAATGACGATTTTTTGCATTTCTCCTTACGGCTTTTACCTCTTTGGTAATGTCTTTCATGGTCATTTTGGAAAGCCCGTGTTTCTCAGCAAGTTCAACACACTTGTTAAGTGTCTGCCGCGACAGTTCTTTGCTCACCATATCAAGAAAATCGGAGAAAGTAAGTTTGTTGTTCCTTAAACCGAATTTACTGTATTCAACATCAGAGATTGAAATATTAAGAGTCCTCATCTTTCAACTATTTAATGCTTCAAAGATATTGATTTTTTTCATGCCAATTTCAAAGCCAGCCTCACTCCTTCACAAACTTCCTCACCACCCTCCCACTCTCCGATTTCATTTGAAGAAAATAAATGCCTGCCGGAAGGTTTTTAATGTTCATGCTTATATCGTTGCTCCATTTTATTTTTTCTTCCTGCATAATTTGCCCAAGTACATTCATCACCGAAACTATTACCGCTTCATTGTAAAAAGATGAAGTGTGGATGGTGAGTTGGTTGGTGGCGGGGTTGGGATAGATAGCTATCTGTGAAGTTTGTGAATTTATTGTTGAGATTCCTGTAACAGTTGGTGGAACAACATCTATATAAACCATATAATTAGTTGTTCGCATAGTTGTTCGCATAACGTGAAACGAGCTATCGCAGAAAGTGCTTTGGCAGCCAGTTGAGTCAGTAATAGAAAGACAGATGTTATAGAAGCCTGAATCAGCATAAGTATGACTTGGATAAGGAATAGTATCATGAGAGCCATCACCCCAACTCCAATCATATTTTAATGGCGGCACACCAAATGCATCATTTGTTATTATATAATGATGCAATAGAGCAGTATCGGCAGAAATAGAAAAGTTTGAACCACACTGTATCATATCAGACAATGGCCGTTTCCATATTCCTCCTCCATTAGTTCCTGCAAAAATATCTATTCCGCTTATAGCAATTGTTCCAACCTCGCCAAATGTTAAACCGTTATTAACCGCCGTCCAGCTTGCACCTGTATTCGTCGATAAAAATACACCCCAACCACGACTCCCAGCAAAAATATTCGTTCCACTCATAGCAAAATTACTAACCCCGAAATATGCTGGCAAACCATTATTTACTTCTGTCCAACTTACCCCATTATTGGTGGACAGAAATACACTGTCATAAGCTAATCCATCTACTGCAAAAATATTCGTTCCGTTTACACCAAATGAACTAATTCCCCTTGGACTACCAGTATTCGTCCAGCTTGTTCCGTTATTTGTAGATAAAAATACACTGCTATTTGCAGTACCTGCAAAAATATTTGTACCGACTATAACTAAAGCTAAAACATTGGTGTCTGTTAAACCATTATTAACCGCTGTCCAGCTTCCACCGGTATCAGTAGATATAAATACACCGTAACCTTCACTCCCAGCAAAAATTTTCGTTCCACTTACAGCGAATGAAGTAATACTTGGATTTGCTGGTAAACCATTAGTAGAAGCTGTCCAGTTTGTCCCATTATTACTGGATAAAAATACGCCGTCTTCAGTTGACGCAAAAACATTCGTACCAGTTACAAATAATGAATTAACATTGGTATTTGACAAACCGTTATTAACTGGTGTCCAGCTTACCCCATTATTTGTAGATAAAAATACGCCCCCGGGAGTATTTCCTGCAAAAATATTCGTACCGCCTACTGCAAGACAACTAATGTTATAAGGTCCGTTGGTCTGTTGCCATTGTGCGTTTGTAAAGTTTATATTATTTGCAAATGCGAATAGAAGTAGTATTAGTTTTTTCATTTTTTTTAATTTCTAAGTTTACTTGGAATTTTAATTTCACTTATATTATTCACTCGTATAAGTTCGCTCATTTTTGTTTGGAAATAAACCTGCCCTCTTGCGGGACCTTTTATGGATGGTATTTCCTTTGCTAACTCAATTATATTGTCAAGGTGATATTCTTTATGTAGTTCGTATATATATTTTTTCTTTGTAGCATCCTTAATTAATTCTGGGAATCCCTTAAAAGAATTTTTAACAGGCACATTTTTTTCAGTGTATTTTACTTCTGCAATATGTGTTATTGCGCTTCTCTTTTTATTATCCCGATGTGTTCTTAAAAAAGCAATATATTTTGCATCTGGTGCCATGTTATTTTGCACCACAATATTTTTCTTATTTGCTAATTCCCAAAATATGGGGTTTGTATAAACTACAAGTAGTTCTACAATGTCTTTTATCTTTTGCTCTTTTATTTCTTTTTTGTTGTACATAGCATCTTGTATATAATTATGAAATAATCGAACTGTTTCTTTTTTTGAATACTTTTCATCAAGTTTAATCAAATCTTCCCAAGTAAAAAAGAAAAATTCTTTCTTTGATACATTTAATCTTGTCCTTAATTTTTCAATAATCTTTTTATCAACGTCAAACTTATTAACATAAACTAATCTGATTCCGGCAGTATATTCTGCTTTTTTCTCATAAAGAATATTTTTATATTTATTGAGTTGCTCAAAAATTTTGTCTTCATCATTTTTATATAGCTTAGATTCGATGAAAACAAGAAATTTACTATAAACAGTAAGTTGTAAATCTATTTTGCTTTCATTAGAATTATACGATATTTGAGTTTCTATATCAACTTGTTTAAGTTCTTTAGGAAGTAGCTTTATTCCAATTTCTTTTAAAAAAAGATTGAGAATTTCTTTATTATTTTTTAATATGAAACCGAAGTTTGCAGACAACTGATCTTCTTCTTTACGAGATTTATTAGTTAATTCAAATATGTTATCTACCCTCATAATTTTAAACTAATATATTAAACTCCTTTCCAATTGGTGCGATTCGTACTTTTGCATGTACGTGGGACAACCTTGCCTTACTAACCACACAAAAGTAAAAGAATTTTATAGGTAATCAAGTTCATCACATTAATCCCATAAATCCCAGTTCAGACAATTTTGTGCAGGCATCACGCCAAAGCCCTAAAGCATTGAAGAGGGCGCGTGTTGTTGCTTTATGGGTGAAGATTCTTTCACGCCTCCGCTTTGTTGGCATATGAGCAGGATAGGTTCAGTTCTCTTTAAATCTTTATCTCAATGCCTGTTTTCAGAATTTCTTCTACGAAGGGATCTTTGTCGGGAGAGAATTGCCTGGTGTTGAAGGTCTGTGTCTGCACGATGTAATATTTGCGCAGGGCTTTCAAAAATAATTTTACGTCTTCTGAAGGTACGCCGGAAAATTCGTCCGCTACAAGTGCAACATCTATATCGCTGTATTTTGTTTGTTTGTTATTTGCATAGCTGCCAAACAAAATCACCTTCTTAAGTGATATGCCGCAGGCGTTTACTTGCGTTGCGAAACTCCTTACTTTATTTATAACTGCTCCTGAAGCCATTAACTGAATTGTTTTGCCTGCTTTAATATTTCACCACTGTTATCCTTCTTCTGATCGGTCAAGCGGCAAATCTACAAATTAACTGATAAAAGAATTTTCCTGTGCTTCTTATTTATAATCTTAATAAAACAAAAACTCCGATTAGCAAAGTTTAGCGCGTTTTCATGTGCATTAGACAACTTCACTCTTTCTAAGCAACGCAAAAGTAAAGCAATCTTACTGAAATCAAGCCAATCACATTAATCCCATAAATCACACCTGTCCCGATTATTTCGGTAGTTCAGATAATTTCCCTTCACTAATCTTTAACTTTTTGTTTTGTGAGGGAGAAGGGGTATCTTTGAGAAAACTTTTAAAATGAAAATTATTCTTGACATTAAAGACAACAAAGCAGGTTTTATGATGGAGCTGCTTAAGAGTTTTCCGTTTGTAAAAACTCAAACCATAAGCGATGAAAAGGCGCAGTTGATATCGGAAATCAAAGAAGCTGTTGAAGAAATGAAACAAATTAAAGCCGGGAAGAAAAAAGCCCGTAACGCCGAAGCTTTTCTCAATGAGCTATAATGTAAAGGCGCTTGACGTTTTTGAAAGTCAGGCAAAACGGCTTTTAAAGAAATATTCCTCCCTCAAAGGCGAACTATCCACTCTCATTTTTTCGCTTAAAGAAAATCCAAAACAAGGCACGCCCATTGGAAATCGCTGTTTCAAAATACGGCTTGCAATATCCTCTAAAGGCAAGGGCAAATCAGGAGGAGCCAGGGTATCACATACGTGATGGTTGAGGCAGAGAATGTATATCTTATGTCTATTTACGATAAATCTGAAAAAACAAATTTATCAGGCAAAGAATTAAAAGAGCTGCTGAAGAATATCCCAACGGCTGGATAGTTTAAGCGTTAATATTTCACATTTTATTTACATTCGCTTCCTTTAACTACCTGTTATGAAAATATACTTTTACCTGCTATCCGTATTTCTACTATCAACAACGCTCAGCGCCCAGGTTACCTTTCCTGTTAACGGGCCTACTGATCCCAAGCACATTTCATACGCATTTATTAATGCAAAAATCTTTACGGATTGTAAAACGAACATTGACAATGCAACCCTTATCATTCGCGACGGGTTGATTGTGGATGCAGGTAAAAATATTGCTGTGCCTAAAGATGCTGTTGTGTATGACCTCAAGGGCAAGTACATATATCCTTCCCTCATTGACATTTTCACTGATTACGGAATGCCGGAAGTGAGGAAGCCACAGCCTGTGGATGGCTTTCCTCAGTATCAAAGCAATGTTAAAGGCGCATACGACTGGAACCAGGCCATTCACCCGGAATATGATTCATACAAAAACTTTGCTGCCGATAGCAAGAAAGCGGAGCAATGGCGCAACATGGGCTTCGGCTCGGTGATGAGCTTTAATCATGATGGCATTGCCCGCGGCACGTCTGCATTTGTTACGCTCGGCGATGGAAAAGAAAATGACATCGTTATCAAAGACCGCGTAGCAAACAATTTATCGTTTGATAAAGGCAGCAGCACGCAGGAATATCCGGGCTCACTGATGGGAGCGATTGCTCTCATCCGCCAGAGTTATTACGACGGGCAATGGTATAAGAACGGCGGATACAAAAAGGAGTATAATATTGGCCTTGATGCATGGAACAAGGAAATGGATTTGCCAACAGTGTTTGATGCAAGCGATAAACTGAATGTGCTTCGTGCACACAAGATAGGACAGGAGTTCGATGTGAAGTACATTATTAAGGGCGGAGGAAATGAATACCAGCGCATCAATGAAATAAAAGAAACCGGCGCTCTGCTTATCATTGCCCTCAACTTTCCGGATGCAATTGATGTGAGCGATCCGTATGATGCCCTCAATATTTCTCTTGCACAAATGAAGCACTGGGAACTTGCACCGACGAATCCTGCTATGATAGAGAAAGCAGGAATTCCTTTTGCATTGACTACTGCCGATCTGAAAGACAAAAAGGATTTCTGGAAAAACCTGCGCAAAGCCATTGACAATGGTTTGACGCAAGAGGCTGCTTTGAAAGCAATGACACAAACGCCTGCCGAACTGCTGCACGTAAATGATGTGGTTGGCAGCTTAAAGAAGGGCATGATGGCAAACTTCATTGTTACTTCAAAGAATATCTTCGACAAAGACAACATCATCGTTGACAACTGGATTAAAGGCGTGCGTTACAAGATCAATGAAGCCGACTTGAAAGACATTCGCGGAAAATATTCACTCTCTGTCGGTAATCTTCCTGTGTTGAAAGTTTCCGTCAGTGGTGAAATGACTGCTCCTGAAATAACGGTAATAGAAGACACTTCAAAAATCAAGGCAACCTATTCAAGACAAGGCACGCTTATCAGTCTTCAATATGAGTTGAAGAAGAAAGATCAGAAAGGTGTTTATCGTCTGAGCGGTTATGTAGATGATAGCAATGCAAACCTCTGGAAAGGCAATGCACTGCTGCCTTCAGGCGATTGGGTCAAATGGACAGCAACTTATGATTCAACATTCACAGCGGAAATTAAAAAGGACACGACTAAAAAGGATACTTCACGTCTTGGTATTGTTACTTATCCTAACATGGCGTATGGTTGGAAAGAGTTACCAAAGCAAAAAACAGTTCTTATTAGGAATGCAACAGTATGGACGAATGAGTCAGAAGGCATTTTACAAAACACGGATGTTCTAATCTCTGATGGTAAAATTCAAAAAGTAGGAAAGAATCTTGCTGCGGGCAATGCTGAAGTGGTTGACGGCACAGGAAAGCATCTCACCTCCGGTGTTGTTGATGAACACTCGCATATATCAGTTAGCGGAGAAATGAATGAAGGCACAGAGTCTGCTTCTTCCGAAGTGCGCATTGCTGATGTGTTGGATTGCGAGGATATAAATATGTATCGCCTGCTTGCAGGCGGTGTTACCACATCGCACATACTTCATGGTAGCGCCAATGCTATCGGAGGGCAAACGCAGCTCATCAAAATGCGTTGGGGATTGGCTCCCGAGAAATTGAAGTTTGAAGGATGGCCCGGCTTCATCAAGTTTGCATTAGGTGAAAATGTAAAACAAAGCAACTGGGGCGACAGGCAGGTTACCCGTTATCCACAATCACGCATGGGCGTGGAGCAGGTATATGTGGATTTTTTCACCCGTGCGAGCGAATATGATGATGCACAGAAGAAATATAAAGAGCTTGATGCAAAGGCAAAGTCAGCAGCAATGCCTGTTCGCAGGGATTTAAAACTGGATGCACTTACAGAAATACTGAACAGCAAACGGTTCATCACCTGTCACTCCTATGAGCAAAGTGAAATCAATATGTTGATGCATGTGGCTGATAAATTCGGTTTTAAGGTGAATACGTTCACACACATTTTGGAAGGATATAAGGTTGCAGACAAAATGAAAGAACATGGTGTGCTTGGCGCATCTACCTTCAGCGACTGGTGGGCCTATAAGTTTGAAGTGTATGAGGCCATTCCATACAACGGAGCAATCATGCACAATGTGGGCTTGAATGTTTCCTTCAACAGCGATGATCCTGAGATGGCAAGACGCCTCAACCAGGAAGCCGCGAAGGCAGTGAAGTACGGCGGCGTGAGCGAAGAAGAAGCATGGAAATTTGTTACGCTCAATCCTGCAAAGATGCTTCGTGTTGATGATCGTATCGGCTCCATTAAGGCTGGGAAAGATGCCGACCTTGTTTTATGGAATGACAATCCGTTAAGTATATATGCAAAGCCATTGCAGACGTATGTTGACGGCATTCGTTATTTCGATATTGATACAGATAAGCAACTTCGTGAAGAAATAAAAACGGAACGCACCCGCCTGATGCAGAAAATGGCAGATGCAAAAACAAGAGGTGAAGTTACCCAAAAACCGGTCGTGCAAGGAGAAGTGGTGCACCATTGTCTTGAAGATGAAACATTAATAATGAAATAATAAAAGCCTCACCCCATCCCTCTCCAAAGGAGAGGGATGGGGTGAGGCCGAAAAACAATTATATATATGAAAAAATCACTCCTTCTATTCCCATATGTTTGCCTGTTTCTTTTTACACAAGCGCAAAACCCTGCTCCTGTTGGTTCACAGAAAGAATCTGTCATCATCATGAATGCCACTGCACATCTTGGCAACGGACAGGTGATAGAAAACGCAGTCATCGCTTTTGAAAACGGCAAGCTTACTCTTGTTGCCGATGCAAGGATCATTAAGCTCGATATGTCAAAATATAAAAGCGTTATTCATGCCGAAGGAAAGCATGTTTATCCGGGCTTCATTGATTGTAATTCCACACTCGGACTAACAGAGCTTGATGCAGCCCGTGCCACAAGCGATAATTATGAAGTTGGCGACTTCAATTCAGATGTGAGAAGCGTCATAGCTTATAATACAGACTCCAAGATTATTCCCACTGTTCGCAGCAACGGCATATTGCTTGCGCAGATCGTTCCGCAGGGTGGAACCATTTCAGGGCAGTCAAGCGTTGTGCAGCTGGATGCATGGAACTGGGAGGATGCCGCATATAAAACTGATGAAGGCATTCATCTCAACTGGCCGCGGATGTTCGTTATTAAATCGGATGCGCCGGGAGCAGAAGACACACAACGTGAGAACATGAATAAGGCATTAAACAACATTGACAGGTTTTTCAAAGAAGCAAAAGCCTATTCCCTCAATGCTTCACCGCAGGAAATGAACGTGCGCTTCGAAGCCATGAATGGCTTGTTTAACGGAACGAAAAAACTATATGTGCATTGCGACTATGTAAAGGAGATTGTAGCAGCCGTCAACTTTTGCAAAAAGTATGCAATTAAGTTAGTCATCGTCGGCGGCGATGATTCATGGCGTGTTGCTGACCTTCTCAAAGAAAATAACGTAGCTGTTATTCTTGGCAGAACACATTCATTGCCTCCACTCCAGGACGAGGATACGGATCTTCCTTACAAGATTCCTGCGATGCTCAGGCAAGCAGGTGTAACGTATGCTGTAAGCGTTGACGGCTCATGGCAAAATCGCAACCTTGCTTTCAATGCAGGCACAGAGGCAGGATATGGTTTAACGAAAGAAGATGCCTTAGTGAGCATTACATCAGCACCTGCAAAAATTCTTGGCATTGATGCCACTGCAGGCACACTTGAAGCCGGCAAAGACGCCACACTTTTCATTTCCACAGGCGATGCATTGGATATGCGCACAAACAATGTGGAGACCGCTTTTATAAACGGGCGTCAAATTAATCTCGACAATGTGCAGAAGCAGTTGAATGAGAAGTATAAGGCTAAATACGGATTGAAGTAAACAGCCATTCACCATTCAACGTTTCAGTTCAAGGTTATCGACTCGCTTACATAAGGCGAAAAAGCAATTTCCTTATTTCTCAAACGGTAGGCAGCGCTTAACTGGTCATCTAACGTGATGTGCGGTTCAAACATATCCGGCTTTGGTATCTTCTTGTCGTATTTTTTTAAAAGGTCGCTTTCAAGCTGCGCATTACTTTTTAATGTTTTGTCTTTGAGAATATGGGTTACTTCAAAACCATCCTTTTCAAGAGCAATGGAGATCATGGAAAACCTGTGACAGTCAAAAGGCTCACTTTCTGAACACATCAGTGCAATGATAAGCCCTTTGTCACTTTCCTGCCAAAGCTTTTCAACACCATTTTTAAAGTTCCATGATTTGCGAATCTTTTCAAAATCAACCTTGCCTTCATTATCCAACAAATCAGGATCTGTATGCCTGGCACCAAACTCTTCTGCAAAATGGAGATACTTGATCTTGTTATTTTTCAGAAAATTAGAAAGAGGTTTCTTATTGTATTGCGGGTTATAGGCACTTGCTGCTACGTTTCTTACATCAATAATACAGTTCACTCCATGCGCCTGCAACAGTTCAATAAAATATTCAGGTTGATGGGTCGAATGGCCCACTGTATATATTAATTGTTTGCTGACAACTTTGTTCATTGCACTTGCCATACTTTGATGAGTTTGTAAAGATATTATTTTCTCTTTTCCTTTACTTCCCGATAATCTTCTTCCGATGCCCTACTCCCCAGTTGCGAAGCTCGCCAATCACTTTTTCAAGCGATTTGCCATGAGGCGTAATGGAATACTCCACGACAGGAGGAAAAGAATCGAAAACAGTTCTCTTCACAAGCTGGTTTACTTCCAGGTCCTTTAATTCTTTGGAGAGCATTTTATCGGTAATGCCGTTTATCTCTTTGGAAATTTCTCCGAAGCGTTTGGCGCCGAACAACAGGGAAACAATAATCGGCAGCTTCCACCGGCCTCTTAAAATATCCAATGCATCTTTCACGGGAAGCATTGCTTTTGCACATTCCGTATGCGTTTTTACTTCTTTTGGTTTTGCCATTGTCATTGTTTTTGAATGGGACTATCCTTTTGTATAGTGCTATACTATGGTATAGTACTTACTTTTGGATAGCAAATATACATACTTTTGTCCACATAAAGCAAATTAATTTAAAAAATAAACAAATGACAACGACAAAATTGGCAATAGACCCTACACATTCAGAGATTCAGTTTAAAGTAAAGCACCTGATGATTTCTACGGTATCAGGGCAGTTTAATAAGTTCACAGGAGCGGTTGAAACGGAAGGGGATGATTTTACCACGGCAAAAGTGCATTTTGAGGCCGATATCAACTCTATCAATACCGGCAATGACCAACGCGACGCACACCTCCGCAACGGCGATTTCTTTGATGCAGAAAATCATCCGCAACTTATTTTTGAAGGAGATAAATTGGAGAAGATTAATGCGGACAACTATAAGGTGCATGGCACGCTAACCATGAGGGGTACGAGTAAAAGAATTGTACTCGATGCTGAGTTTGGCGGGACTATAAAAGATCCCTGGGGCAACACACGCGTTGGATTTTCGCTTAGCGGTAAGATTAACCGGAAGGATTTCGGTGTGAGCTTTGGAATAGTTACAGACGCAGGCGGAGTAGGGTTGGGCGAAGAAGTAAAGATAACTGCCAATGTTCAGTTTGTAAAACAGAAAGAGTTGCAGGCAGCATAAACGTAGGTTATCTTGCGGACTCTTACGACGCACACATGGAATCCCAAAAAAATAAAATGCAGGTAGAAATTTGGAGCGACGTTATGTGCCCATTCTGCTATATAGGCAAACGGAAATTTGAATCGGCATTAGCTCAATTTCCCGGCAAAGAAAATATTGAAATAACCTGGAAGAGCTTTCAGCTTTCGCCTGATTTAAAAACGCAGCCGGACAAAAATATAGATCAGTTTTTGGCAGAATATAAAGGCATGCCCTTGGAAGAGGCAAAGCACCTGAATGATCATGTAACCGCGTTGGCAAAGCGCGTCGGGCTGGTTTATAATTTTGATAAGGCAGTTGTAGCCAACTCTTTTAATGCACATCGCTTCTCTCATTTTGCAAAGCAATACGGCAAACAAAACGAGGCGGAAGAAAAACTTTTCCATTCCTATTTTACAGATGGAAAAAATATTGACGACTATGGTTTCCTTATTCAATCAGGTACTGAAATAGGGCTGGATGCAACAGCGCTCAAAGCGGCTTTGGAAAATGGCGCTTATGCCGATGATGTGAGGACAGACATTTATGAGGCGCAACAAATAGGCGCGCGCGGCGTTCCGTTTTATGTGTTCAACAGGCAGTACGCAGTATCCGGAGCGCAGGATAGCCGGGTATTCCTGGAAACGCTTGAAAAGGCATTTGCCTCCTGGCAGAAGGCAAATCCTGTTCATCAAAAGTAAAGTTTACAACTTGTTCTTTTTGTGAGCAAACAACCCGACAGGTGCGTAGTTCCTGTTGGGTTTCATATTTGTAAAAATAACAGGAGAATTCCTACCTGTCAGATGGTGAGCCATAAAAAAATCTTTTATTTAATGCGCATGTTATAGGCAGTTTTTCTTTTTGTCTAAGCAAAAAGACTTGGTTGGGAGTCGGCAATTCCTTTTACCTTGTATAGATTAGGTTTTTTATTCTTAATAACTTCAATAAAGTGAAGATGCTTCATGTATGCGCTAAGTTTTTTTGTTGACCAATCTAAACCAAGTTTAGAAATTAATTCCTTAGCACTTAAAGGTCTTCCATTAAACGCAGAACGAATTTTTGAATCAAGCGATTCAGATGGTTCTTGAACAACTGACACTTGCTCAAGTGTTGTCGTGTCATACGTTTTAGCAAAAACATTTCCATTAAAGTCAACTGGCACTGCTCCCTTTTGAATCAAAATTAAGTTCGCGTTTTTCTCAGTTGGTTCTGGCTGTCTAACAAAGATTTTTCTTTGCTTCCTTAACCCATCAACAACCCCTGACCATGTTCCGCCTTTCTCTGCTGATTCCGCAACATAAATTTCGTCTGCAAGACCATAGATAATAGGATTCCTTGCCATTGCTAACTCTGCTCTCCACGGAGCTTTTGGAAAGAAAGTGCTTAACACCAAAACATCACCATTTATTATTTGACTGTAATACTTTTTGAATCCTGAACCGAAAGTCATAATACCCTGCGGTAAAACAATTATGCTTTGTCCTTTGTAATTGATTGCTGAATCCAATGCTTGCTTGTCAACTCCTTTTGCAAAACCACTTACTACAACTTTATATTCTTTACTTGCAAGTTTCGCAATGTTGTCTGTAAATTTCAAAGACACTTCCGAAGCATCCCTTGAACCTACAATTGCAATAGATTTTTCATCAAGAATTTTTTTGTTGCCTTTCACATACAGTACAGCAGGAGAGTGTGCAGCTTTCAAATTTCCTTTTAGAGTTTTTGAAAATTGAGGTGAGACAATTGGAATCAGTTCAAAACCTTGACTAAAAAATGATTCTGCTAAAAATGCATTGCCCGCCAATTCTAATTTTGCTTTCTGCAAATCATAAACTTGCTTTTCATCTAATTGGTAATCTGTTCTCCATTCAGTTTCCGTAAGGTTAAAAAAATCCTCAATTGAAATTCTGTATTCGTGATAAAACTTTATGATGAGGTTATTTATTTTCAAATGACCCCACCTTGGCAAATGGGCCAACGCCATCCAATATACAGCTTCATTCATCATACTAAGTCGCCTCCAACTGTTCTTGCTATGACAATTGGGGCAATTTTTATTGCCCCAAAGTTAGTTAATATTCTACCTACCTCCTTCACAGTTGCACCGCTATCAAAAATATCATCAATCAGTAAAATGCTTTTTCCGCTTATCTCATTCGGTGCCTCATATGTAAAAGCCCCTTTTACATTGTCTGATTTTAATAAACTATTTTCAAAAACTTTTTGCTCAGATGTCTGTCGTTGCTTTTTCAAGTTATGGGAGATTGGGAATTTCAAAACTTGAGCAACCTTAACTACAAAGTTTTTTACTAAGTCGCCAGAAGAGGTTGGCGGAATATAGACAACTAAGTCAAATATCTCTTGACCGAATTTCTTTCTGAATGCTTTTAAAACAAATTTTAAAAGGAAGTCGGGGAAATCTCCACTATGTTCGTACTTTGAACGGTGAAGTGCCGTACCAACATTTGAAACTCCATAGTAAGATGATGCAACGCCATTCACAATATTTGAACCGTTTGCCTCAACTTCCAATTGAGGAAAATAATCTTCCCTGAACGCTTGCAGTCTTTCTGTCCATTCAGTAGTAACTTGAACAACAATTCTTTTCTCTCCTGTGTTGTCACAATTCGTGAATGTGTGATTTGATTTGTCACCTAAGTAATCGCAAAGAAATTTCATTCTTGATTCTGTTGTTTCAACATACTGAATCATGTTGTCAAGGTCTTTCGTTTTTGCATTGCGAAGTTCTTCAAATGCTTTTGTGTTCAACGGCTGAGAGTTTGGAATAAATTCATATTTTTTTGCACGATTTATCATTACTTCACGGATAATCCCCTGCTCAATCAGGTCAGCTTTGATTACTCTAATTTGAGTTTTCTTGAGATTTGTTTTTCGCATTAAATCCCATTTACCAAGCAATTCTGCTTTTACTGCTTCAATTACTTTTTCATATTTCTTAATTGATGGTCTGCCTCCTTCAATAAATGCTTCCGGCAATTCTTTGTCCTTTGGATTATAAAAGAGAATGATGTAAGAAGGTTGTCCGTCTCTGCCTGCTCTGCCAATTTCCTGATAGTAATGAATTGGAGATTGTGGAATTTGAGTGTGAATGATGAAACGAATGTCGGGTTTATCAATTCCCATTCCCAATGCGTTGGTTGAAATGATGCACTTCCATTGATTTTGCATTAATCCGTTTTCAATTGCAATTCTTGATTCTACGTCAAGTCCTGCGTTATAACCTGTTGAAGAAATTTTTAAATGCTCAAACCATTTGGAATAAATTTCTGTGTCAACCCTTGTTCCTGTATAGAGAATTCCTGAACCTGGAAGTCTTTCCAAATTCTTTCCTAACCAAATTAACTTTTCATCTTCTGACGCAACCTTCACAACAAACAACTTGAAGTTATCTCTCATTAGATTCCCTCTCAATGTTGTGATGTTGCCGCTAATTTGTTGAGCGACATCTTGCTCAACTCTTTTTGTTGCAGTTGCTGTCGTTGCAAGAACTGGAAGTCCTGTCGGTAGAAGTTTTACAAGGTTTATGATTCTTCTGAAAGCTGGTCGGAAGTCGTGTCCCCAAACAGAAATGCAATGTGCTTCATCAACTACAACCATTTTTAAATTCATTTCTCTTGTAGCTTCAATCCATTCACTATTCTCTTGCCTTTCAGGTGCGATATAGAGAATTTTGATTTTGCCTTGCTTCGCTTCGTTTATGATTTGAGAATTTTCTTCTGGTGTTTGTTCACTGTTGATACACTTTGCAGATATACCAAGTGCAGTAAGTTTCTTTACTTGGTCACGCATCAGTGCAATGAGTGGAGTAAAAATTACAGTTGTTCCCTTAAATTGTGTCGCTGGAAATTGAAAGCAAAGTGATTTACCAAAACCTGTTTTTTCAATAAGTAATACCCTTTCACCTTTCAGGATTTTTTCAATTGCTTCCCATTGCTCATCGTAGAACTTTTGTAGTTTGAAAGTCTGTTGTAAAATTTTTTCCGCTTCTTGTCGTGTCATAATGAATTACACACTTTCAAATTACCGATACTGTTAGTTAGTTGCGCTAAAATTGCCCATACTATTTATATTAACGAAATCAAACCTACAAAAAGTTCGTTAATACAACACACTTATTGCAGATTAACACAATTGGGAGTTGCGATAATCTGTATTCCTGCGTTTTTATAAAAGGAATTTCTGACAATTCTTGTTTGGCCAAAATGATTTAAAGTAAAACAAAGCCATCATCCGGTAAGGGTGTTCAAAAATTGCAATAATTGCCCCTTAACATAAGTGGAATCCCCTTTTTTCATTACAAAACAGCAAAACCACGCAAAAACGGTGCACCACCACATAAAAGTGGTGCGTCACCACGATGAAGCAGTGCGTCGCCATAATGAAGTTACGCGTCACCACAATGAAATGGTGTGTTGCTTCATAAAAGTGATGCACCACCACAATAAAATGGCATGCCGCTTCATGAAAGTGATGCGTCGCCACGATAAAATGGTGCATCGCTTCATGAGAGTGATGCGCCACCACAATGAAATGGTGCGTCGCTTCATAAAGGCGTTACGCCACCACAACAAAATGGTGTGTCGCCTGATTAAAATGGCGCCCCGATTTTGCCTTTTTTCTGTGCTTTTTTAAGATTTAAAGGGTGGGTTAAAAAATATTTTCAAAAACACTTGCGCAAGCACTTGCTTGCGCATATCTTTGTGCCCTGATACTTGTGTAAACGAATTAAGATGGAATCGAGAAGAGATGTGTTTCAGGCCATAGCCGACCCTACCCGGAGGGAGATCATTAACCTGATTGCGCATCAGTCTATGAACGTGAATGCCATTGCGGAAAAATTTGATGTTACGCGGCAGGCCGTCTCTCTTCATGTAAAAATTTTAACGGAGTGCGGCCTCATCACCATCAAGCAGCAGGGACGGGAGCGTTTTTGCGAAGCGCAGTTTGATAAGCTGAACGAGGTGTCTGAGTGGGTGGAGCAATACCGCCAGTTTTGGGAAAGCAAGTTTGATTCATTGGAAAAATATCTTGATAAACTTCAAAAAGAAAAAAAACATGTTAAAAAAAGAAAGTAGTACAGCCGACCGTGAGATAAGTATTTCGCGGTTATTTAATGCACCGGTACAACTGGTGTGGGAAGTGTGGACAAATCCCGACCATATTAAAAACTGGTGGGGGCCCAATGGCTTTACCAATACCATCCATTTGATGGATATTAAAAAAGGCGGTGCATGGAATCTGACAATGCATGGCCCAGACGGAAGGGATTATAAAAATGAAAGTGTTTTCCAGGAAATCATTCCTCTTAAGAAGATTGTGTTTCAGCACAAGTCACCCAATTTCATTGCCACCATTGAGTTCGAGGCTCAGGGTGACAAAACATTTATCAACTGGCACATGCTGTTTGAAACAAAAGAGCAATTCATACAGGTGGTGAAAACATTTAAAGCGGATGAAGGCCTGAAACAAAATGTGGAGAAGCTAAATTATTACCTTCAAACCCAACTTGCAATTCGCAAGTAATTAAAATAAAATATATACCGGTCTTAAACAATTTCTTATAAATCAAAAATTTAAAATCAAAACAAATGAAAACTCAAATTGTAAAGGATTTAGAAAACAAAAAACTTACTGTTGTAAGAGAGTTCAATGCTCCGCTTAAAGATGTGTGGGATGCATGGACAAAAAGCGAGCTGTTGGATTTATGGTGGGCGCCGAAGCCATGGAAGGCAGTAACAAAATCGCTTACTTTCAAGGTTGGAGGCTACTGGCTTTATTATATGTCGGGGCCGGATGGTTCAAAACATTGGAGCCGCAATGATTTTCTAAGCATTGATACACACAAGGGTTTCATGAGCAGTAATTTCTTTTGCGATGAACATGGCAATAAAATTGCTGACTTCCCGGGTATTGCAAAATGGAAGAATGAATTCCGGGCAACTGCAACGGGATCGAAAGTATTGGTAGAACTTACCTTCGATACGGAAGCGGATATTAAGAAGCTGGTTGAAATGGGCTTTGAAGGCGGCTTTACGATGGCTCTGGGCAACCTGGATGAACTGTTAGCAAAATAAATCTCAAACAATTACATATAAATCAAAATAAAATGACAAACGTAAACGAAACAGAAAAAAAGAAAGGACTAAAAATAGTTCGTGAATTCAAAGCGCCTAAGACGCTGGTATTTGAAGCATTCTCGTCAGCAGACAATTTTGCACAATGGTGAGGACCGGCGGGAATGCCCGTTACTGTGAAACATTTCGACTTCAGGCAAGGCGGAAAAGTTCATTACAAAACCGAGGGTAACGGGCAAATCATGTGGGGACTTTTCAGATATGGAAAAATCAGCAGCCCTGATTTGATTGAATTTGTTTCTTCATTCTCTGATGAAGCAGGAAATATTTGTAAGTCCCCTTTTCCAATGGAATTCCCTTTGGAGATCTTTAATCAAATGACACTGTCAGAAAATAATGGCATTACCACCCTGACACTTCAAGGACATCCGGTTAATGCAACTCCGGAGCAGGAGGCAACGTATTATTCAATAATTGCTAACATGGAGCAAGGATTTGCAGGAACATTCAATCAATTAGAAGAATTCTTAACTAAAATTCAAAAATAAATATGAAAAAGACAAAAATAATTTTCTGGATTGTCACTAGCCTGTTTACAGTATTCATGCTGATGTCTGCTGTGCAGGAAATTTTAAATACCCCCGATAATGTTACGTTTATGAATCATTTGGGCTATCCCAAATACGTCAGCCCGATGCTTGGTATCGCAAAGGTGTTGGGACTAATCGCGATTCTTATTCCCAGCATGCCGAAAATAAAGGAATGGGCGTATGCAGGGTTGTTCTTTGACTTAATCGGAGCAACCTATTCCATCATAGCCAGTGACGGATTGAAGCCGCAAATGGCAATCATGCTGCTGCCTTTTATTTTTTTAGCGATCTCGTATCGCTTATATCATAAGAGGATGCAGACGATGGCATGAAATGAGGTCATGAGTGAGTATATTTAAGGAGTTCAATGACGGCTAAGGCTATTGCCCCGATGATAAAAAAAATCACAACAGCCATGGTATAAAATGCTTTGTCTTTTTCCTTTGCTTCCTTTTTAACAAAACCGCCTTCATTAATAAAATCAAGGCCTTTGAATGTTATTTTAATCAGCTGGCTTTTCTTATCTTCATAAATATAAAGTTCATCTGTTAGCTTCTTATACATCTCAGCCAGTTCGTGGTCATCAAGATTGTATCGCTTTTCGAGGTATTCATCCACCCGAAGCTTTACATTTACAGATCGTAATTGTTCATCCGCTATAATAGGCTTGACATCACTGGAAAGCGGTGTAGGAAAACCGGAGGTGCTTAGCCCGCTGACTTTACCCTTTCCTTTTGGAGCGGTTTTTCTTAAAATGTAATTAAGTGCGCTTGCGTATGTGCTGTCCATTGGAATATGTCGCTGGCAATTATTGTACGAATATACAAATTACGGTTTACGGTCTACAGCTTCCCTTTACGGTTCTCTGCCGTTCGATCTGCATAACCGTAAACCGTAAACTGTAAACGTATTCTTACCTTCGCGCCATGATTTTAGAGAACTCCCGCTACCAGTTGGGTGGCGTTGACTTGCTTGAGGTGGCCAATGAGTTTGGCACTCCTGTTTATGTATATGATGCGGATACGATTGCAGACAAGTATCAGCAGATAAATACCGCTTTCAGCGCTGTGAAGTTGCGCATCAAGTTTGCATGCAAGGCATTGAGTAACCTTAGCGTGCTGCGTTACATGAAATCGCTTGGCGCAGGGCTGGATGTCGTGTCCATACAGGAGGCTATGCTTGGCGTTAAGGCAGGCTTTGAACCGAAAGAAATTTTCTTTTCTCCTAACGGCGTTTCTTTTGATGAGATATGCCAGGGTGTTGGGCTGGGGCTCGCTATTAATATTGATAACATTTCCATTTTGGAACAGTTTGGTCATAAGTATGGCAACACTGTTCCATGCAGCATACGCCTCAACCCACATATTGTGGCTGGCGGCAATGCACATATACAAACGGGGCATATTGATTCCAAGTTCGGTATTTCTATCTACCAGATGAGGCATCTTACCCGCGTCGTGGCTTCTGATAATATAAAGGTCGTCGGTTTGCACCTGCACACAGGCTCTGACATTCTCGATGCAAGTGTATTTACAAAAGGCGCAGACATATTATTTGAAGCGGCGAAGAACTTCAAAGACCTTGAATTCGTTGACTTTGGCAGCGGCTTCAAAGTGCCATATAAAGAAGATGATGCGGTGACAGACATGGCTGAGCTTGGCAAGGAGCTGACGCCGCGTTTCAAAACCTTTTGCAAATCGTATGGCAGGGAGCTAGAATTGTGGTTTGAGCCGGGCAAATATATAGTGAGTGAAGCGGGTGTTTTCCTCGTAAGAACAAACGTTGTGAAGCAGACAATGGCTACGGTGTTTGTTGGTGTTGAATCCGGGCAGAATCACCTGACACGACCCATGTACTATAATGCCTATCATGAGATTGTAAACATCTCAAATCCCGAAGGCACGAAGCGTGTATATACGGTGGTAGGTTACATCTGCGAAACGGATACGTTTGGCTGGGACAGGAAGCTGAATGAAGTGCGCGAAGGTGATATTCTTGCTTTTAAGAATGCTGGAGCGTATGGTTTTACGATGAGCAACAATTACAACTCGCGTTTGCGTCCTGCTGAAGTGTTTATTTATAAAGGCAAAGCTCACCTCATCCGCAAGCATGAACCGTTTGATGACCTGTTGAGAAATCAAGTCGAGATAAAACTATGACAGTTTACGGTTTACAGTTGACGCATTGATTGCACATAACCGTAAACTGTAAACGCGTATTTTCGCAACCGTTATGTCTCTACAGTCAGATAAATTTTTAGATGATTCGGAAGTAAAAGTGTTCGACCCGGAACACCGGCGCAAGCTTGCTTTCAACATCGCGCAGTATGACAAGAAAGTGATTGACGGAAAGCACCAGTATGCGGATCTCGAAACTGCCAAATTGCGCGCTGCAGCCCTCAAGCGCAAGGTGATTGAGAACATGGACAAGTACCTCATCGAGTTTGAGGCAAACTTTATCAAGCGCGGAGGAAAAGTGATCTGGGCACAGGATGCCGATGAAGCCATTCGTGAAATCGTTGCCATTCTCAAGAGGGTAGATTGCAAAATGGTTGTCAAGAGCAAGAGCATGACTACGGAAGAGGTGCACCTGAACCAGAATTTAGAAAAGGCAGGGATTGAATCCGTAGAGACTGATCTTGGTGAATTCATCGTGCAGCAACGCGATGAGCCGCCCTATCATATCGTAACGCCTGCTATGCATTTGAGCAAGGAGGATGTTGCAAAAACATTTAATGAGAAATTTGGCCTGCCACCTAGCAGCACTCCACAGGAGATAACGTTGTGGGTGAGAAACCGCCTGCGTGCAAAATACCAGGTGGCGGAAGCGGGGATAACGGGCGCTAACTTCCTTATTGCTGACACAGGCGCTATAGCAGTTACGGAGAATGAAGGCAATGCTTTTATGAGCGTCGCTTTTCCAAAAGTGCATATTGCCATTGCAGGCATTGAGAAATTAATTCCATCGCTTACTGATCTTGACCTCTTCTGGCCGCTGCTTGCCACGCATGGCACGGGGCAGAACGTTACGGTTTACAACAGCATCATGACCGGCCCGCGCCAACCGGATGAGAAAGATGGCCCGGAAGAAATGTACGTTGTCCTGCTTGACAATGGCAGAACAGAATTGCTTGCACAGGAGCAGCAGCGTGAAGCGCTTGCCTGCATTCGCTGCGGTGCGTGTTTGAACGGTTGTCCTATATATAAAGGTGTCGGAGGCCATGCGTATGGTACTACTTACAGCGGCCCCATTGGTTCTGTGATCACTCCGCACTTAAGAGGCATGGAGGAGTTCCGTCATCTAAGCTATGCTTCATCGCTTTGCGGCAAATGCACGGAAGTATGCCCTGTGAAGATTGAATTGCATAAGCATCTTCTCTTTAACCGCCGTGATAGTGTGAAGGAAGGAATTCCGACTAAAACGGAACGGTGGACATTTACTTTCTGGAAGAAAGCCATGCTTAGCCGCAAGCTCATGAACAAAGGCGGAGCGAAAGGGAAGAATTTTATTCTTCAAAACTTTTTTAAAACGCAATGGGGCTCGCGAAGAGAGTTGCCGCGCGTTGCACCTAAGTCTTTCAACGAAATGTGGAAAGAGAAAATGGGGATGAAGTAATCAAGTTGCAGTAAGCAGTGGCAGAGTGCAGTCTTGCTTAGTGCCACTGCTTACTGCAACTTTCAGTATTTTTAACTAACCAAAAAGTACTCCGAACACTTCCTCCACCTTTGCCACAGGAATAATTTCAATCGAAGGAAATCTCTTTTTGTCAAGGCCTTTCAGATTGTACTTGCTGATAAACACTTTCTCAAGACCGAGCTTCTCTGCTTCGCTGATGCATTGGTCTATTCGTGTAACAGGACGAATCTCTCCGCTCAATCCTACTTCGGCAGTAAAACAATTCTTTGCCGATACAGGAAGGTCTTCATTGGATGAAAGCACGGCGCATATAACAGCAAGGTCAATAGCAGGATCTTCAACACGTATGCCTCCGGCAATGTTGAGGAACACATCCTTTGCGCCAAGACGAAAGCCGCAACGTTTTTCAAGCACAGCAAGCAGCATGCTTAACCGTCGCAAATCAAAGCCTGTAGCAGTGCGTTGAGGAGTGCCATATACTGCTGAGCTTACTAATGCTTGCACTTCAATAAGCAACGGGCGTATGCCTTCCATCGTTGCAGCAACTGCAACACCGCTCAATGCTTCATCACGATGCGTTATTAAAACTTCTGACGGATTGCTTACCTCACGTAATCCTGCACCCTGCATTTCATATATACCGAGTTCAGCAGTAGAACCGAAACGGTTTTTCATTGCTCTTAAAATGCGATACACATGATGTCTGTCGCCTTCAAATTGCAATACCGTGTCCACCATGTGCTCCAGCACCTTTGGACCGGCTAACAAACCATCCTTCGTAATATGTCCAATCAGGAAAACGGGAGTTGCGGTCTGCTTTGCATATCGCAATAATTCAGAAGCACATTCGCGTATCTGTGATACGCTGCCGGGTGATGATTCAATGACATCGGTATGTACAGTTTGAATAGAATCAATGATGAGAAGATCGGGCGTGAGCTTTTGAATGTGGGTGAAAATATTTTGCAGCGATGTTTCTGTCAGCACAAACAATTGCTCGCTCTTCAAACCAAGCCGCTCTGCACGCATTTTGATTTGTTGTTCACTCTCTTCACCCGAAACATAAAGCACACATTTATCTTTCAGCTTCAAAGCAAGCTGCAACAGCAATGTGGACTTGCCGATGCCGGGCTCTCCGCCCATCAATACTAAAGAACCATACACCAACCCTCCGCCAAGCACGCGATGCAGCTCTTTATCTGGAATAGCCATTCGATGATCCTGTGTAATGGAAATCTCTGCAAGCGTTTGAGGCTTACTGATGGAGGGCTTTTTATCTATTGGCTTATCCCATTGATTTTTGTCAATGCCTGCGTTTATTACTTCTTCCACATAGGTATTCCATTCACCACAAGAAGGACAGTTGCCAATCCATTTGGCAGATTGCGCTCCGCAGTTCTGACAGAAGTAAGCTGTTTTAATTTTCGCCATATTGCCTGCAAGATATAAAACTTGTAGCTTTGCTTAAATTTCTACGACTATGACAACTATAACTATCCAAACCAACGATAATTACGGAATTAAACTTTATCGTAAACTCAAAGCGGATAAAAACCTTAGCAAAGTAGTTATAGGAGAATTATCCTCGCAAATTAGTTTTTTAAAAGAAGTAGAGCTTGTGTTACCGGGAAAAGAACTAAAGGATGAGGAACTCATTAACTTTCTTGAACGCGCATCACGAGGTAAAAATCTTTCATTGGTTACAGCACGTAAAAAGACTTCTTCGAAAATTGCTGCATGGCAAAAAAGAAAATAGAGGTTTTCCTGAAGCCTTCAGCAGAAAGGCAAATAACAGCAATTGCTATTTATATAAGCGAAAAAGGGTATCCGCAAACAGCAGAAAAGTTTGCAAACAAACTTTATCTTTTTGCAGAGTCGTTGGCCATACTTCCGTTAAAGTATCCTGTGTGCAGACATCCGGCATTAGCAGCACGCAATTACAGATGCGCTCTTTTTAATAAAACCTATGTTTTTATTTACAAGCTTTTAAAAGACAAATTGGTTATTTACCAGGTTGTCCATGCCAGCCGGCTTAAATAATTGCTGAAGGATTGAACTAAAGTCAAGATTTTTTAACCCGCTCTTCAATAAGAGAAGTGGAATAACCAGGCAGCAATTCAATCGTAATTACGCGACCGCCTTTTGCAGTTACAATATCATAACCGACTATTTTCTCAGGAGCATAGTCAGCGCCTTTCACCAGCACATCCGGTTGCACGGTCTTGATAAGTTCGTAAGGGGTGTCTTCATTAAAAATTACAACGGCATCCACAAAGTGCAAAGAGGCAATGAGCATGCTCCGCTGCTCTTCATTATTGATAGGGCGATGTGGTCCTTTTAATTTCTTGATAGAGGCATCACTATTGACGCCAACGATGAGCACGTCCCCTTCGTCCGATGCTTTTGCGAGATAATCTACATGACCAAGATGCATAATATCGAAGCAGCCGTTGGTAAAAACAATTTTCTTCGATTGTAGCCGCCACACACTTACCTTGCGCCGTAGTGCAGCTGTATCCAACACCTTTGAGCGAATGAAATCAAGCATCTGCATTTTCTCTCTTTTTATTTCCGAACCACAAAACTACGTAACCGACGGCGCCGAATAAAATCACAACCAGAAACTGTGAACCATGCATCATAATTGCATAGGCCAATCCATCGTTAATTGCAATTTTGTATATATACAAGGCTTGTGAAACCATGTAATGATATGCGCCGATGCCTCCTTGCACAGGCGCTGACATACCCATGCCTCCGGCAACAAGGCTCATGAGCCCTGCCTGCCAGCCCAAGCCGCTTGTAGCATTCAAGGCAAAAAAGCCAAAGTAAGCCATGAAGAAATACATTGTCCAGATAAAAATCGTGTGAAAGAGGAACAAGGGTACGCTTCGCAGGTTTTGAACACTTTTGACCCCTTCGACAATTCCTTTCAGTAACGCACGAATTTTGACCATCAGTGTTGAGGTCGCTTTGCTCCTCATGAAATATATAACCACAATCGTGACTATCACTAATCCGCCGATAGCCACTGGCATAAACCACACCGCATGCATAATGCTATAAGCTTTATCTTTTACTCCGTAAACAAATTTTTCAAAAAAGAAATTCTTCACCTGATCAAACTGGACAGCTACTGTGATGATAATAATGATGAGCAGCGAGAGTACATCAATCACACGTTCCACAATCACCGTTCCCAACAACTTATCAAACGGAACTTTTTCGGCAGTGCTCAAAGCGCCGCAGCGGGACACCTCGCCAAGGCGCGGAACAGCAAAGTTTGCAAGATAACCTACCATCAATGCAGCCGTAGTATTTTTTAACGACGGCTTGTAACCAAGCGGCTCAATTAAAAGATTCCAACGGTAAGCACGGCTTACAAATGCAAAAAGCGAAACCAGAATGGACAAGCCAAGCCACCATAGGTTTGCATTTTTTATTTCTGAAAAAGTCTTCTTTACATCCACACCGCGAAACGCCAATAGGAACAGGGCAACGCCAATACTAAGGAGAATGCAGTATTTAAGTATTGATAATACAGTTTTTTTCAAAAGAGAAGAATTTGAGACGGGAGATATGAGATGTGAGACGTTAGACTAAAGGCGAATCTATAAATATAAAGGATTCCGGCTTTTCTCATATCTCAATACTCATATCACATATCTATTTTAGCCTGTTCTGTGCGTTCGGATAAATAAGAGCAGGTTTAAACTTTTTAGCTTCTTCAAAATCCATTGTTGCATAAGAAACTACAATAATGATGTCTCCTACCAAGGCTTGTCTTGCAGCAGGGCCATTCAGGCAAATCTGGCCGCTGCCCCGCTTGCCTTTAATCACGTATGTTTCGAAACGCGCTCCGTTGTTAACGTTCAGCACTTCTACTTTTTCATTTTCAATCAGGTTCGCGCCTTCAATAAGATCTTCATCTATTGTAATGCTCCCTTTGTAATTTAAGTCGGCTTCCGTTACCGTTGCCCTGTGAATCTTTGATTTTAATATCTGTATTTGCATAACGGGCGCAAAAGTAGAAATTAAGGGGAAACTAACCGAAGGTTATGCTGAAAGCATCTTATTAGTTAACTGCTCGGAATCAACAATATTCTTACAGAATGACTTACAGTCAGTTTCAAATTTCCAGTTTCATATTATCTATGAGGCGTACATTGCCTAATTGAATCGCAGCAAAACAGCGCAGAAGCTTCCCTTGATTCTCCGAATTAACCGGCATTAACGTCTTTTCATCAGCAATTTCCAGGTACTCCACCTTCATCATTCCGTTTTGTTCAATCACTTTAATTGCCTTGTTGATGATTTCGGCATTGTTCGTGTTTGATTTCTTCCATTCACTTTTAATCATGGAAAGCGCCTTGTAAATATTCGCCGCTTCTTTTCTTTCATCTTCCGTAAGCCGCATATTTCTTGAGCTCATGGCTAAACCGCTTTGTTCACGTACTGTTTCGCAACCTATAATTTCAATCCCGTACGTAAGGGACTTCCTTTGATTAACGAGTTCCCGAATAATGGTTAATTGCTGAAAATCTTTTTCTCCGAAATAGGCTTTATGCGGACGAACGATTTCAAATAACTTCGAAACGATGATGGCTACACCTTTAAAATGACCGGGACGCTGAGCGCCTTCCATCACCTTATCCAACATTCCGAAATCAAATGTTTCCTCTATCTCTCCCGGAGCATACATTTCTTCAACCGAAGGAAGAAAAACAATATCAACCAATGCCTTCTCAAGCATAGCCGAATCCTGCTTAACTGTTCGGGGGTAGTTCTTCAGATCACCAGGATTATTAAACTGTGTCGGGTTAACAAAGATGCTGCAAACAACTATATCACATTCTTTGCGCGCACGATCCACCAGGGATATATGCCCTCTATGAAGCGCACCCATTGTTGGCACAAAAGAAATCCTCTTTCCCTCCAGCCGGAGAGGAGCTAGCAATTTCATCAAAGCGGATTTCGTTTCTGTTACCTGCATACCGTGCCGAAGGTATAAAAAATAGAGAGTCAGGAGTAGGGAGAAGGAAGAAGTATAAGCCGGCTTCCCACTTCTAACTCCCTGTTGAAGTTGTCTAAATAAATCAGAAATGAAATAAATAATTCAATTTTACGTTATGCACTTCTTGTGTTTCCCGAACGAATCATGTAGGTTTGGGGTCGCATTTATGCTGCCATGAATATCTACACACAAAAACAACGCTGGAAAGCCCTGTTGCTCGTTGCCGCCTTACTGATCGGCGCTGCATCCCTTTGGTACACCAGCAGGCTGGTAAAGCAATTATCGGAAGAGGAAAAGAAGAAAATGCAGATTTGGGCTGAGGCCACCAAGCGCTTCGCTGCAGTGGGCACGAATGAAGACATTGTTTTTCTCAGCTCTGTCATTTCCAACAACACGACCATCCCCATTATTCAAACCGATGACAAAGGGAAAATCATGGCTTCACGAAACCTCGATTCCCTTCGGGAGAAGGACATGACCTACCTGGAGCAGCATCTTCAAATCATGAAGTCGGAGCATGATCCTATTTTCATTGATTTTAAAAGTGAGCTGGGCGGCTTCAAACAGTATTTATACTATGAAGATTCCAGCCTGCTCGTCAAGCTTCGTTATTATCCGTACTTCCAGTTAGCGGTTATTGCCTTGTTTTTATTTGTGTCGTATCTTGCTTTCAGCACATCGCGCAAGGCAGAGCAAAACCAGGTGTGGGTAGGCATGGCAAAGGAAACAGCCCACCAGCTTGGCACTCCGCTGTCATCGCTCATGGCATGGCTGGATTACTTAAAGATGAAAGGCGCAGATAAAGAATATACGCAGGAAATAGAAAAGGATGTTATACGCCTGCAAACCATCACCGAGCGTTTTTCAAAAATAGGTTCTGCTCCTTCACTTAAAAAAGAAGATCTAAGCGAAGTGATGCAGCATTCGATGGATTATATGAAGTCGCGCGCATCTGATAAGATTACCTTTAAGCTTGTTCCGCCGGTTAATGAAGTGCATGCTCCGATCAATGTTCCGCTGTTTGAGTGGGTCATAGAAAACCTGCTGAAGAATGCCATTGATGCCATGGGCACGCCGGGTAAAATTACAGTAACCATTACCGATCAGCACCAGTTCGCATATATAGACATTGCCGATACGGGAAAAGGAATTGCAAAGGCAAACTATAAAACTATTTTCAAACCCGGCTACACGACCAAGAGCCGCGGCTGGGGGCTTGGCCTCTCGCTCAGCAAGCGCATCATTGAAGAATATCATGACGGGCAGATTTTTGTAAAAAGCTCCGAACCCAATAAGGGAACGATTTTTCGGATTGTCCTTAAGAAATAGAAAAGCAGCCTCCCTGCCCCCAAAGGGGGATACAACGCTTATCCCTTCTTGAAAGCCTAACTTTGCATTTTTCTCAACTTTCGATTTTATTTTTAGGACTGCTATATGGGCAATCAAACAAAAATACATCATGGTAGCTCAATACCCCACCTTGGGGGGCAGGGGGGCTTTGGCATCTACATTCACATCCCCTTCTGCAAGCAAGCCTGTCATTATTGTGATTTTTATTTTTCAACCTCGCTCAAAACAAAAGATGATTTCATCGAAGCGCTTATTAAAGAAATCTCATTACAGCAGCACTATCTCTCCGCGCCACTTCCCCCTCTCCTCAAGGAGAGGGGGACTGAGGGGGTGAGGTCCATCTACTTCGGCGGAGGCACTCCATCTCTTCTATCCGCAGATGAAATCAAAAGAATTCTGGATGAAATAGGAAAATACCACACAGTAGAAAAGGATGCCGAAATAACACTGGAGGCCAACCCCGACGACCTCACAAAAGAAAAACTAACTGGGTACAAGGAAGCAGGAATAACCCGCCTCAGCATCGGAATACAAAGCTTTGCAGATGTGGATTTGCAATTAATGAACCGAGCACACAACAGCACGCAGGCACATGAATGTGTGTATATAGCTGCCGACAGCGGATTCACCAACATCACTGTTGATCTCATCTATGAAATCCAGACACTCAGCAACGAGCAATGGATTAAAAACTTGGAAACGGCCTTCGCACTCCCGATCAATCATCTTTCCTGCTATTGTCTTACCGTTGAGGAACGAACGCCTCTTGCCGATTTTATTAAAAAGGGGAAACTGAAAAATGTGGACGATGAAAAGGCATCACAGCAATTCGACATCCTGATGAAAATGGCTGCTGACAATGGTTTCGAGCAATACGAGATTTCGAACTTTGCGAGAATAAAGTCTACTGTCCACAGTCCACAGTCTCCAGTGAGCACTGCACCTGATTCCGTGCATACTGCGGACTGCCAACTGCCAACTGCCGACTATACTACTTACTACTCAAAGCATAACACCAGCTACTGGCTTGGAAAAAAGTACCTCGGCCTCGGCCCTTCCGCGCATTCGTACGATGGCGCTTCAAGGCAATGGAATGTGAGAAACAACGCTCAATATATAGAAGCGATAAAACAAAACAACGTGCCGTTTGAAAAAGAAATACTTACGCCAACGCAAAAATTCAATGAATACGTCATGGTTTCTTTGCGCACGATATGGGGTGTTAATCTTGAAAAGATTAAAAATGATTTTGGAGAAAAGGTTGCGGAGGATTTTTACAAGACTGTTTCGACTTATATCAATGACGGCTTAGTGGAAAATCCCGCATTAAGCGGGACAGGCGCTAGTCAAAACTTTGTGCTTACACATAAGGGAAAGTTCTTCGCTGATAAAATAGCAGGTGAGTTATTTCAGTAAGCTGCTCACTATTAAACGGGCAAACACGTTCAAATAATAGCGTTTCACATCAACATTGAAGAGTAGAGTTGTTGAACAAATATTCCTTTTAGTTTTATAAATTACGCTTGTCTTTTCAACGTTTCTTTCCTCATCCAATTAAAAAATACCTGTAACTACAACGCGATTACCGGTAACTACCAAATAGGGAAAGGTAACCATTACATGATTACAGGTAACTAAGGAATGGTGACAGGTAACCATGATGTGATTACAGGTAACTACCGTTTAGGGAAAGGTAACTATTCGTTAGTTACAGATAACTACAGTAAAACGACAGGTAACCATGATGTAGTTAGCTGTAACCACGAAATAGGGAAAGGTAACTGTACCTTCCTAAAAAAA